>CABUVC010000061.1 GCA_902494855.1 uncultured Collinsella sp. | reverse complement strand
CGTGGCACTCGCCCGCGCGATTCTTAAAGACGCACCTATCGTGGTGCTCGATGAGGCCACGGCGTTTGCCGATCCCGAGAACGAGGCGCTCATCCAGCGCGCCTTTAGCAAGCTGGCGGCGGGCCGCACGGTCATTATGATTGCGCACCGGCTTTCGACCGTGGTGGGCGCAGACCAAATCGTGGTGCTCAACCAGGGCAGCGTGCAGGAGTCGGGTACCCATGCCGAGTTGCTGTCCCTAGAGGGTCTGTATGCCAAGATGTGGGCCGAATACGAACAGGCCGCGAGCTGGAAGATCACTGCTGCGGCCGCGGATGTCGCCGCCGCGAAGGGAGGCGAGGCCTAAATGTTCGCCTCATTCCAAAAGAAGTATTTCCTATCCGATAAAGGCGTCGCCGGCGTAAAACGCGGCATTTTCTGGACCGCGCTCACCAATCTCATTACCATGGCCGGCATGGGCTTATTGTTCCTGGTCATGGCCGGTTTTGTCGAACATCTCGCCACCGGTGCCGACCTGCCGGATGCCCTGCCGATTGTGGGCGGCCTCCTGGTCTTTTTCGTGTTGCTCTTTGCCGCTAACTGGCAGCAGTATTACTACACCTACTGCATCTTTTACGAGGAGTGCGGCAAGCAGCGTATGGAGATTGCCGAGCGCTTGCGCAAGCTGCCGCTGTCGTTTTTTGGCCGTCGTGATCTGGCCGATTTAACCGAGACCATCATGGGCGACGTCCAGGCCATGGAGCACGCCTACAGCCACGTGCTGGGAGAGCTTTGGGGTGCCATCATCGCAAGCGCCATTGTGTTCGTGGCGTCGCTGTTCTTTTGCTGGCAGCTGGCGATCGCGGCGTTTTGGAGCGTGCCCGTGGCCTTTGCCGTGCTGTATCTGACACGCGGCCCCATGACCCCGGTGTTCGACCATGTGCGTGCCGAGAAGGTCAAGGTTACCGAGGCGATCCAGGAGACGCTCGACTGCGTGCGCGAGATCCGCGCCACCAACCAGGAGGCTCATTATCTTGAGGGGCTCAACGCCGTGATCGATGCCGAGGAGCGCGAGACCACCAAGGGCGAGCTCGCCAATGGGCTTTTGGTCAACTCCGCCTTTGCCATCCTGCGCCTGGGGATTGCCACCACGTTGGTCACGGGCGCCGCGATGGTCGCCTCCGGCCAGGTCGACTTTTTGATGATGTTTGCCTTCCTGCTTATGGTGAGCCGCATCTATGCGCCCTTTGATCAGGCGCTGATGCTGATGTCCGAGCTGTTTGCCGCCGAGTCGTCGGCCAAGCGCATGCGTTCCATCATGGAAGAGCCCGTGGCGCGGGGCAGCGAGCAGTTTGAGCCCGTAGGCCACGATGTGGTGTTCGATCACGTGGCATTTGGCTATGGTGCGGGCGAGGACGGCCGCGCCGGCGAGAAAGTTCTTACCGACGTGAGCTTTACCGCCAAGGAAGGCGAAGTTACGGCACTGGTCGGTCCTTCGGGTTCCGGCAAGTCTACGGTGAGCCGCCTGGCCGCGCGCTTTTGGGACGCCACCGAAGGCACGGTCACCGTGGGCGGCGTGGATGTTGCGAGCGTGGATCCCGAGGTGTTGCTGCGCGACTACGCCATTGTGTTCCAAGACGTGCTGCTCTTTGACGACACGGTGATGGGAAACATCCGTCTTGGTCGTCGCGATGCCACCGATGAGGAAGTGCTTGCTGCCGCGCGTGCCGCCAACTGCGACGAGTTTGTGAGCCGCATGCCGCAGGGCTATGACACCATGATCGGCGAGAACGGCTCCAAGCTGTCCGGCGGTGAGCGCCAGCGCATCTCTATCGCCCGTGCGCTGCTCAAAGACGCGCCTATCGTGCTGTTGGACGAGGCGACGGCGAGCTTGGATGTGGAGAACGAGACCGTGGTTCAGCAGGCGCTCTCCCGTCTGCTTGCAGGTAAGACGGTTATCGTTATTGCCCACCGTATGCGTACGGTGGAAAATGCCGACAAAATCGTTGTACTCAAGGATGGTGTGGTTGCCGAGCAGGGCACTCCGGCGCAGCTCAAGGCGGCAGGTGGAGAATTCGCCCGCATGGTGGCGCTGCAAAAGGAAGCAGCTACCTGGCAGTTGTAAGAAGGGGCAAAGGGACAGTCCCTTTGTCACATTGACAATCGGTTACTCCGCATCGTTAATTTTCAAAAGGTTAGCCATGGCTGACCTAGATAGTTAGATAAAATTGAGATATTTCAAAAGCGTGCTCGAGCAAACTTGTTTACTCGGGTGCTGAGGCACCATGCCGCGTCCAATGCGGCAAAAGGGAGAGACATCATGAAGAAGTCCACGTTCAACACCCTGCTTGTCGGTGGCGGTTTTCTGCTTGGTACGGCTGGCATCAAGCTGCTCACCAGCGCTCCGGTAAAGAACGCCTGCGTGCAGGGTATCGCGTGCGGCATGCGCATCAAGAACGGCTACCAGGACATGGTCGAGCAGGCCAAGGCTAATGTCGACGACATGGTTGCCGAGGCGGCCTACATCACCCAGAGCGAGGCCGCTGCTGACGAGGCAGCCGAGTAACGCTCCCAGGCACAAACTATGAGATTCTCGATTATCAGCGAGATCCCCGGCAGGACCCGTCTTCAATTGGCGGGTCCTGTGCCAGAGAGCGATCTCGATGCACTTCTTAAGCTCAGCGGCGATATCGACGGCGTGCACAAGGTGCGCGTCTATGGCCGTATTGGCCAGATGGCGCTCGAATACGACGAGCCACGTCGCGCGAGCGTGCTCGACGCCTTGGGCGCACTCGATGCTCAAGCTATCGCTGATGCCAAGTCGGGCTATGTGATGCAGCTTGAGCCGCGCAAGCACAAACTCGTTATGGACCTGGCGACACTCGTCGGCGCCCACTACGCGCGCCGCTGGTTCTTGCCGACGCCTCTGCGTGCGGTGTTTGTCGTGGCCGGTTACATGGCATTTTTGCGCGCTGCCCTTCATGAGCTGGCGCAGCCGCGCCTGACCGTTCCCGTGCTCGACGCTTCGGCCATCGGTATCTCGTTTGTCAAACGTGATGTCGATACCGCGGGCCAGACGATGTTTCTGCTCAATGTGGGCGAATTGCTCGAGGACTACACACGCGCCATGAGCGAAAACGAGCTCATCAACTCGCTGCTCGACGTGCCTGATAAGGCACAAAAAGTGGTCGGCGACACCGAGGTGAGCGTTGCCGCCACCGAGCTTGAGCCCGGCGATCTGGTCGCCGTGCGCACTGGCATGTCCATTTGCATCGACGGTGTTGTCGAGCAGGGGAGCGCTATGGTCAACCAGGCGACCCTGACCGGCGAGCCGCTGGCCGTTGAGCGCAGCGTGGGCGACGACGTGTTCGCCGGTACCGTCGTGGAAGACGGCAGCATCTTGGTGCGCGTGCGCGCCAACACGGCGCAGACCAAACTGCGCTCGATCGTCTCGCTCGTGCAGACGGCCGACTCGCTCAAATCCGAGGGCCAGTCGCATATGGAGGACCTCGCCAACAAGATCGTCCCGTGGAACTTCCTGCTCGCGGGCCTGGTTGCGCTCACCACGCGCAGCCTTATCAAGACCTCGGCGGCGCTGATGGTCGACTACTCGTGCGCACTCAAGCTCACGGGTTCCGTCGCCGTCATGACCGCTATGAGCGATGCTGCCAAGATGGGCGTCATGGTCAAGGGCGCAAAATACTTTGAGTCGTTTGCCAAGGCCGACACCATTGTGTTTGATAAGACTGGCACGCTCACCGAGGCGCAGCCGCGCCTGGCTTGCGTGCTGACGACCGACGGCTGGAGCGAGGACGAGGTCCTGCGCCTTTCTGCCTGCCTGGAGGAGCATTTCCCGCATCCGGTGGCGCGTGCCGTGGTCAACGCCGCCCGCGAGCGCGGGCTCGAGCACCGCGAGCGCCATGCTGCGGTCGAGTACATCGTGGCGCATGGTATTGCTTCGTCCATCGAAGGGCGTCGCGCGATTATCGGCTCGGCACACTTTGTGTTTGAGGACGAGAGCGCGCAGCTCGATTCCGACATTAAGGAGCGCATTGAGTCCCAGATGCAGGGCCTGTCGCCGCTGTATCTGGCGGTCGATGGAAAGGTCGTCGGCGTGCTCGGCATCGAGGATCCGCTCAAGGCCGGGGTCCGTGAGGCCATCGCCGACCTGCACGCGTTGGGCGTTAAGCATGTCGTTATGCTCACGGGCGACTCGGAGCGCACGGCCGAGCGCATTGCTCGCGAGGCGGGGGTCGACGAGTTTAAGGCCGAGCTGCTGCCCGAGGACAAGTACGCGTATGTGGAGCGCATTAAGGGCGAGGGGCGCCACGTTGCCATGGTGGGCGACGGTGTCAACGATTCGCCGGCGCTCGGTTTGGCCGACGTGGGCTTGGCGATGGGTGGCGGAAGCGACATCGCCAAGGAGGTTGCCGACATCATCCTGACCGATACGGATCTTGCCGCGATCGTGCGCCTGCGCCGCATGAGTCAGGGCCTCGTTGATCGTCTGACGAGCTCCTACTCTAAGGTGATGCTCACCAACTCAGCGCTCCTGGCGCTGGGCATTACCGGCGCGATTACCCCGCAAGCGTCGTCGCTGCTGCACAACGGCTCGACGATTGCCTACAGCCTGGGCAACGCGAAGGCTTATCTGCGTTAGCAGACGTGTTCGCCCACGTTATCTGGCCTGCGCCCAGACGGCATCGGTGTCGTCCGGGCGCAGGTCTTTTGCATTTGGATGCCAACGTATGGGTTGATTCGTTTTGCGTCGACCATGCCGAGTCGCTTGCCGCGCGTGCGTTTATTGGGCAGGCGACGGAGGCGGGGGCATTGCTGTTCTTTCCGGTGCATATCGCCAAGGACGTACTGTATGTTGTACAGCACGAACTGAAGCGCAGCGTTCTTGCCAGCGGGGGAGCGCTCGGCGAGGCTTCTGCCCGCGCGATTGGCGATGCGGCGCTGGCGTTTGTTCGGAACATGACCGAAAACGCCACGGCCGTGGGTGCAGATGCGTCGGACCTTTGGCTGGCCGACAAATACTTAGCGCTCCATCGCGATTACGAGGACAACTTGGTACTCGCCGCATGCAAACGCGCCCAGGTCGATTACTTGGTGACCAACGATCGAAAACTGCTCGAACATGCCGATCTTGCAGCAAAGACACCTCGTCAAATGATGCCGATTCTTGCCTTGGCCGAATGCGGCGGCGCGGCAATCGGTTGACGCGAACTGTTTGCGGGCCTCTTGGACGACGATGCGCCAAGGGGCCCGCGTCTGCTATTTACAAAAGCTCGGCCTTGATGGCGGGACTTTCTGCGAGCTGCTCGGCTGCCTTTTCGTCGGAGCTGTCGAGTGCTGCCAGACTGCGGTAGACCCACTCGTTGACCTGGGTGTTCTTGACGCCTGCGGTCTGCATAAGGGCGCCTACCTCGCGGATTGCTGCGAACAGATCGACCTTGGGACCCGCGAGCTCGACCTCGATACCGTGGTAGGCGGCCACGCCGCGGTTCTCACTCACGTGGTCGATAAAGCCCTCGACGGTCTCAAGCTGCTGGGCGAGAGCTGCATCATCGTCAACGTCCAGCGCGACGAGTGCGTTCGATACCGTGAGGGCGGGATGTCCGCAGGGGACAAAGCCCTCGATGACATCCATAGCTTCGGTAATGGTTGAGCCCAGGCCTGCGAGGGCATCGACGAGTTGCTGCTTGGTATCCATAACGGTCCTTTCGACGGGTCAATTTTGCTTGGCGAAAATATACGTGACGCGATCGGTAACAAAAGTGCGAAGTGCGGCGCACATTGGGGTCTTCACAGCTCGTGCATAGAACAGCTGTCCGCTTTCAGAACGTGGTAAGATAACACTCCACAAGCGGGGCTCGCCCCGTATGTTCCTTGAAAAGTCGACGGTTATCGGGTGTTTGCAGGCCCGATACCATCCAGACTTTCCCGACATTCGGGGGCGACTGGTTTCGACACGATAGCTCTGAGAGAGGAAGCAAGCCGAGGTCTCCTCGCCTCGTTAAACAGGGGTACCGTCAAATTGAATTGACAACAACTCTTCTTTTGAGCCTATGGCTCTCGCTGCTTAATTTATGGCGGCGCGTCAACCCGGTGATTTCCCCGACACCGGCGCGACGTCATCTTAGGGGAATGCTCCTGCGCACGTAATCGGTATGGCGCGGGCTAAGACCGAACCGGTTAGGACGTCGCGAGCGTGTCGCTGCGCGCAAGGCGTCCGAGACTAAACCAGCGACTGAGCTTGGAGATGCCAATCAGGGGGCTTTCGTGGACCGGAGTTCGATTCTCCGCGCCTCCACCATAAGTAACAGGCAGGTAGATATTCGTATCTACCTGTCTTTTTATTTCTAGTCCGTACCGCGGAGAATCGAACTCTGTGCAGGGCGCGGGCGTTAAGCAAACGCGAAGCGTTTGTAGCCCGCGGGCGAGGGCGGCGGCAGCCGGCCGAAGCCGGTGCAGCAAATACGCGGATTCTTCGCGCAAAGCTTCAGCCCAATATAGATGCGATGTTTATCGAATTTCAGCTGGCCTCGCCCAGCATCAACGGATCCCCCGTACCGCGGAGAATCGAACTCTATGCAGGGCGCGGGCGTAAAGAAAACGCCTCAGTGACGCAGAGTGGGACGCGTTTTCCCAATGACTGCCCAGGCGGAAACCGCATCCCGGAATCTAAGCTCGGAATGGGATACATTTTCCGGATGACGCCTCAAGTGGAAGCTGCGACCCGGAATCGAGCCGTAGAGTGGGACATGCTTTCCCCATGGCAACCCAGGTGGAAAGCGCATCCCGGAATCGCCCCTCAGAACGGGACGTGCTTTCCGCCAGCCGCCCCCTCAACTCCAAAACCCATGCGCCCTCCATCCCAAAACTGGGTAGAAGAAAGTCAAAACGCAATCGCAGGAGGTCAATATGACTGCAGAAGATAAGGCAAAGAACGCCGGCAAGGTCGCGCTCGTCTTGGAGGGCGGCAGTTTTCGTGGGCAGTTTACCGCCGGCGTGCTCGACGTTCTCATGGAGGCCGGTGTCGAAATTCCGGCGGTGTACGGCGTCTCGGCCGGTGCGCTCAACGGCGTCAACTACAAGTCGCACCAGATCGGCCGCACCAACCGAGTCAATTTGACCTTCTGCAACGACAGCCGCTACATGGGCGCCGCGTCGTTTGCGTCCACGGGTTCCATCGTGGGTTACGACTTTATCTTCAACGACGTCCAGGACCGCCTGGATCCTTTTGATAACGAGACGTTCGACGCCAGCCCTATCGAGATGTACGCCGTCGCGACGGACATGCTGTTTGGAACCGCTGCCTACCTGCCGGTCAAAAGCGCCGTGCTCGACCTCGACGCCGTGCGCGCCTCGACGTCGCTGCCGCTGGTGACGCCGCCGGTCGAGATTGACGGGCACAAATACGTCGACGGCGGCGTGGCCGATTCGGTTCCTATCGAGCATGTGCTCGAGGAGGCGGGCTTCGACCGTGCGGTCGTCATCGTCACCCAGGACCGCTCGTATGAGAAAAAGCCCTACGAGTTTTTGCCGGCGGCGCGCGCCCGTTATGCTGACTACCCCTATCTGCTCGAGGCTATCGAGACGCGCCACGACCGCTATAACCTCCAGCGCATGCACCTGTGGAAGTATGAGCGCGATGGCCGCGCGTTGGTCGTCGCTCCGCAAAAGCCGGTCGAGGTCGGCCATGTCGAGCATGATCCAGTAAAGCTGCTCGATCTGTATATTCAGGGTCGCCAGGAGGCAAAGCGTTTGCTCGCGGAGATCCAGGAGTTTGTTGAGCGCTAGCGCTGCAACGTCACGGCTCGTGGATGACATGTGCAGAAACTCTGGTCGGAGCCAAAATACCTGTTGACTCGTACGGCGAGCGGGGTAATATGGACGGGTTACTTGCAGAGCCCCGTGAATCTCTGTAACAACACGTACTGTACATGGAGGAGTCTAAGTGATTTCGAAATCGACTCACTACGCCAAGCAGGGCGAGGTCCAGCGCAACTGGGTTCTCGTCGACGCCGATGGTGCTGTCCTGGGCCGTCTTGCCACCCAGATCGCAATGATCCTGCGCGGTAAGAACAAGCCTCAGTTCACGCCCAACAGCGACTGCGGCGACTTCGTTGTCGTCATCAACGCCGATAAGGTCCAGCTTACCGGTAACAAGGCCGACACGAAGACCTATTATCGCCACAGCGGCTACAACGGCGGCCTCAAGGCTGAGAGCTTCCGCCAGGCTATGGAGAAGCACCCGGAGAAGGTCATCGAGCGCGCCGTTCGCGGTATGCTGCCCAAGACCACCCTTGGCCGTGCCCAGATGACCAAGCTTAAGGTCTACGCTGGTGCCGAGCATCCGCACGCTGCCCAGAACCCCACGAAGATTGAGCTGGAGGCTTAAAGATGGCTGAGAACACCGTTGTCTACCAGGGTACCGGTCGTCGTAAGAACGCCGTCGCCCGCGTCCGTCTCGTCCCCGGCACCGGCAAGGTGACCATCAACAAGCGTGACGCCGAGCAGTATTTCGGCCGTCATCAGCTCGTTGAGAACGCCCTTGCTCCCTTCAAGGTGACCGACACCGCCGGTCAGTTCGACGTTATCGCTCTGTGCGATGGCGGCGGCATCTCCGGTCAGTCCGGCGCTCTGCGCCTGGGCATCGCTCGCGCTCTTCTGAACGCTGGCGACTACCGTGCTGACCTCAAGAAGGCCGGTTTCCTTACGCGCGATGCTCGCGTGGTCGAGCGCAAGAAGTACGGCCTCAAGAAGGCCCGCCGCGCTCCCCAGTTCTCCAAGCGCTAAGGTTTTATCTCCTTTCGAGATACAATGTACAAGCGGGGCCTGCCGATTCCTCGGCGGG
>CABUVC010000060.1 GCA_902494855.1 uncultured Collinsella sp. | reverse complement strand
CGCCCAGCTGGAACATCGGCTCGCACCAGGCGTGAGCCGCCATGGTGTAGGCGCACACGGTCAGCAGGGTCTCGCCTACCGCGGCCTCGCGAATCACCAGTGGCAGCTGGACGGATTCGCCGGGAGCCACCGCGCCGGGCATAAGCGTCTTGCGGCACACTACATCGCCGTCTACCAGGGTCTCCGCCGACAGGCAGACATCCTCGAGGGTAGTAAACCAGCGCTTGTTCGTGACGGTCAGCTCGCCCGCCTCGGTGTCATAAGCCATGCGAACCGGGCAGATGACCTGGCCATACTCAGTGAGGCCCGGGCTCGGCTGCTGCCAAGGGAACACCATGCCATCGATGCAGAAGTTGCTGTTGTTGGGGTAATCGCCGTTGTCGCCACCATACATATCGTAAGCAACGCCGTCCTCGGTCACAGCAGCCAAACCGTGGTCGCACCATTCCCAGATAAACTGGCCTTGGATGCAATCCCAGCGATCGAAGACCTCCTGGTACTCGGACAGGCCTCCGGGGCCATTGCCCATGGAGTGGCCGTACTCGCAGTTGATGCGCGGCTTGGGGAACGGATGCTCACCAAAGTCGTTCATCTGCGACACACGGGAGTACATCGTGGAAATGACGTCGACGGTATCGGCGTTGCGGTCCTCCTCGTAATGGACCGGACGATCATCGAGCTCGTGAGCCTTGGCGTACATCGCGCGGATGTTGCAGCCATAGCCGCTCTCGTTGCCCATCGACCACATAATGATGCAGGCGTGGTTGCGCTCCTGCATCACCAGGCGCTCAATGCGGTCGACGTAGGCCGGCTCCCATGCCGGGTCGTCGGTGACCAGGGCGATATTGCCGATATTCTCGAAGCCGTGACTCTCCATATCGGTCTCGGCGACCAGCATGATGCCATACTCATCGCACAGCTCGTAGAAGCGCGGGTCATTGGCATAGTGAGAGGTGCGCACCGCGTTGATGTTGTGTCGCTTCATGAGCTCCAGGTCACGGCGCATGCGATCGAGGCCCACGGCGCGGCCCTTGTGATCGTCGTGATCGTGGCGGTTGACGCCATGCATCTTAAAGTAGGTGCCGTTGAGGTAGATATGATTGCCCTCGACCGTCACCTCGGCAAGGCCCTGGCGATGCGGAACGTACTCGCTGACCTCGTCACCGTCGTAGACCTCAAACGTAAGGTCATAGAGGAAGGGGTCCTCGGGGTTCCAGAAGTGGGCATCGGCAACGCTGCACTCGGCATGGCCGTCGACACACTCGCCCGTAGCGACCACGTTCTCGCCATCGCTGAGCGTAAACACGACGCGGGTAGCGCCCTCGGCCACCGTATCGAGCGTGATCAGAGCGGCATCGCCCTCGCGGTGCGTGCGGAACCTAAAGTCGACCAGGTGCGCGGCGGGACGCTGCATAAGGTACACATCGCGGAAGATGCCCGAAGCCCACCACATGTCCTGATCCTCGATATAGCTGCCATCGCTGTACTGCAGGACCTTGATCGCAAACAGGTTGTCGCCCTCGACGAGCGCGTCGGTCACGTCGAACTCGGCGGACAGACGCGAGCCCTTGGTCATGCCGATAAACTGGCCGTTGACGTACAGCTCGCCATAGCTCTCGATGCCGTCGAAGCGAATGATCTCGCGGGCGCCGGCAGGAACGGCGGGAAGGTTGACGATGCGCTGGTAGACGCCCGTGGGGTCGTCGGAGGGAACGAGCGGCTGATCCACCGGAAACGGGAAACCCTCGTCGGTATAGGCAAGGTTGCCATAGCCGTCTACCTGCCACAGGTGCGGAACCTCCACGTGATCCCACTCAGACTTGTACGTGGAGAGCTCCTCGTTGGAGACGGCAGCAGGCCCCTCAAAGAGGCGGAACTGCCACGAGCCAGACAGCTGGACAAACCCGCGCGACAGCTCGCGGCTGTACGTAGCAGCGAGATCGGCGGTCTCATAACCCATAAAGTACGCATGGGGTGCCAGGCGGTTCCTGTGGGTGAGCGCTTGGTTTTCCCAATCGTTAATGGCGTCCATGGTGATGCTCCTTCGTCATCGTAGTGATTCTTGTGCAACCGGTTGTCCTTATCTTACGGGCGATGCAAAAAACTGTGCAACCGGTTGTCCGCTGAACGGTCGATTTGGCCGGATTAACGGTGCAACCGGTTGTACAACCGCGACACTTATGTCACCCTGAATATCGAAACTCAACGCAAAACATCGTTCTTAAGCTCGTAGGCAACCGCCACGCCCGCTGATATCTCACCCACACGAGACGTATTCGATTGCGGCTTGGTTGCAAAACGACACCTGTCACCGGATATCATGAACGCTGTTCAGGTGCACTATAGTAAGCTGTATCCGCACCAGCCCGTATCAGTGACAACATCGACCGCATTTTCCAGGAGACGCCATGACCCAGCCAGTTCGCACCGCACCTACGCTTGCCGAGGTTGCCGCAGCTGCCGGCGTGTCGCGCTCCACGGCATCGCGCGCCCTCAACGATTCGCCCCGCATTAGCGAGGAAACCAAAAGGCGCGTCCGTGCGGCGGCCAAGAAAGTCAATTTTGTCCCCAACGCTCGCGGCCGAGCGCTCGCTGTCGGGCGCACGGAAATCATCGCCGTGCTCGTGACCGAGCCCCTGAGTGAGCTCTTCAGCGACCCCACCTATAGCGAATTTTTGAGCGGCATTACCGAGGAACTGTCGGAGTCGTCCTATCTGCCCGTTATCTTGCAGGCGTCTTCTACGCATGAGCGCAACCGCGCACGCGAGCACTTTGAGCGCCGCTCGTTCGACGCCGTGATCGACGTCTCCCCTTACAAGGGCAGCGAGCTGCTCGAGGTGCTGCGCGAGCTGGGCGTACCCACCGTGTTGTGCGGCCAGCTCGAGGGCCACCCCTATCGCGATGTGTTCTCGACAGTCTACTCTGACGACGAAGAGGGTGGACGCTTTGCGGCACTCGCTATGAAAGATCGCGGGCGCAAAGATATCGTCGCCGTGTTGGGACCGCAAGACAACCCCGCTGTTGTCGACCGCCTGCGCGGCTACCGCACCGTCCTGGGCGAAGACCTCCCAGGCGCAAACGTTATCTATACCGGCTGGAACAGCGGAGACGGCTATCAGGCCATGCACCAGATCCTCGCGCGCGAGATTGCTTTCGATGGCGTGCTCTGCGGATCGGACCGTATCGCGGCTGGCGTCATCACCGCACTCAACGAGGCAGGCCTATCCGTTCCGGCGGACGTTTCTGTCGTCGGCTTCGACGATCACGAGATTGCGGCGCGCTGCGTCCCCGCGCTCACGACCGTCCGCCAGCCCCTGCGCGAAGAAGGCCACATGGCCGCCAACATTGCGCTCGACATGATCAAGGGTGCCGAGCCCACCACCTCCGTGATGCACATGCAGCTGATCCAGAGAGACTCGCTATAAGAAACTGGGGCAGGCTTTCCGCCAGACAGTTGTTGCGGAAAGCCTGCCCCGTTTTGAGTGCTCATTCTGGGGCACAGTTTCCGTTAGGCAGCTCAAGCGGAAACTGTGTCCCATTATTTTGCCAAATTCTGGGTCGCGCTTTCCCAGAGGACCCCCTTTTGGGAAAGCGCGACCCGTTCTGGACGCAGATTCCGGGACGCACTTTCCGCAACGCCCGGTCATCCCATGCCCTCACAATCTCGGCGTATAAAAAACGAGGGAAGGCACGTGTCCTTCCCTCGTTACGGGCAATATGTAGCCGCTTGCCTACATCAGGCGCAGGCTGACGTCCTTGAGCTGGGCGCCGCTAACGGCACTCGGGGCGCCCGACATGAGGTCGGAGCCGCTGGCCGTCTTGGGGAACGCCATGACGTCGCGGATGGAGTCGGAACCGGTGAGCAGCATGCACACGCGGTCCAGGCCCAGAGCGAAACCGCCCATCGGGGGCGCACCAAACTTGAGGGCCTCCATGAGGAAGCCGAACTGCGACTCGGCGCGCTCTTCGGTAAAGCCCAGGAGCTTAAGCATGGACATCTGCATCTCGGCGTTGTGGATACGCATACCGCCGCCACCGGCCTCAAAGCCGTCCATGACAAAGTCGTAGGTGCAAGAACCGGCTGCCAACGGATTGGCCTCGATCTTGGCGATGTCGGTCTCGGTCGGCAGAGTGAACGGCTGGTGCTCGGCAGCGTAAGCCTTGCGGTCCTCGTCCCAGTGGAACAGCGGGAAGTTGACGACCCACAGGAAGTCGTGGCCCTCGCGCTTGATCTCGAGCGCGTTAGCCATGTGGGAACGCATGCCGCCCAGGATCTCGTCGGAGAGCAGGCGCGGGCCGGCGGCGAACATCACAAGGTCGCCGGGCTCGACGTCCATGCGCTCGCGCAGGGCGGCCATCTCCTCGTCCGAGAAGAACTTGACGATGGGGCTGTTGATGGAGCCGTCCTCGCGGAATGCGATCCAGGCCAGGCCCTTGGCGCCAAACGTGGAAGCCACGCCGGCAAGCTTATCGATCTTGGCGCGAGCCCAGGCACCGGCGCCCTTGGCGTTGATGGCCTTGACGACAGAGCCCTCCTCGTTCGCGGCAGTCGCAAAGACCTTGAACTTGGAGTTGGCGAAGATGTCGGTCAGGTCGACCAAGTGCATGCCATAGCGGGTATCGGGCTTGTCGGAGCCATAGGTGTCCATGGCCTCCCAATAGTCCATGCGACGCAGCGGCGTGGGCATCTCGACACCCATGCGGCCGAAGGCATCGGCAAGAACCTCTTCGAGCGCGCTCATAACGTCGTTCTGGTCCACGAAGGACATCTCGATATCGACCTGGGTGAACTCGGGCTGACGGTCGGCACGCAAGTCCTCGTCGCGGAAGCACTTGGCGACCTGGTAGTAGCGCTCGACGCCACCGACCATGAGCAGCTGCTTCAGGAGCTGCGGGGACTGCGGCAGGGCGTAGAAGTTGCCCGGCTGAATACGGCTGGGAACGATGAAGTCGCGAGCGCCCTCGGGCGTGGACTTGAACAGGGAGGGCGTCTCGACCTCCATGAACTCACGGTTGTGCAGCGCCTCGCGAATGGCAAAGGTAAAGTCGGAGCGCAGCTTGAGGTTGGCCATCATCTCGGGACGGCGGAGGTCCAGATAGCGATAGCGCAGGCGGGTGTCCTCGCTGGTCTCGATGCCGTCCTCGATCTGGAACGGCGGGGTGACGGAAGTGTTGAGCACCTCGGCATGATCGGTCAGGACCTCGATCTCGCCGGTCGCGAGCTTGGTGTTGGTGGTCTCCTCGCCACGGGCGCGCACGACGCCGTGAATCTTGATGGGCCACTCGGGACGCATGGTCTCGGCGATCTTAAAGGCGTCGCCGTCGGAGTGCTCGGGGTCGAAGGTAAGCTGCGTGATGCCCTCACGGTCGCGAAGGTCGCAGAAGATAAGGCCGCCGTGGTCGCGGCGACGGCTCACCCAACCGGTGAGGGTGACCTCTTCGCCCACGTTCTCGAAGCGAAGCTCGCCGCAGGTACGGGTGTGCATGGAATGCTCATCGATGGGACGGGTCTGGCTCATACCAGTGATCCTCCTTTATGGATCTGTGCCGCCCCGTGTCGTTCCGGGCGGCGTCGTACAGATTTGCCCAGCCTGCGTAAACCGCGCAGCCAGACATGGCGTTCTATCTTATCGCACTCGCGTCGATGTGCCGCGAAAAAGTGGCTCCTGCCCAAAGACTTGACGGAGACGAAACAATTGACGCGCCGTGACACCCGCCCGCGCTCGTCACGTGCGACAATATGCCCCAATAAAACAGCACTCGGAAAGGCCCGCCATGACTGCACGCCTCATCGTTATGGATATCGACTCCACGCTCATCAACCAGGAGGCCATCGACCTGTTGGGCGAAGAGGCCGGCGTGGGCGAGCAGGTGGCACAGATCACCGAACGCGCCATGCGCGGCGAGCTTGACTTTAAGCAGGCGCTCGAGGAGCGCGTGGGGCTGCTCGCCGGCCTGGACGAGAGCGTGTTCGAGCGCACCTTTGAGCGCGTGACATTTACCCCCGGAGCGTTGGAGCTTGTGCGCTCGGCACACAGCAAGGGTTGGAAGGTCGGCGTCGTGAGTGGCGGCTTTCACGAAGTCGCCGATAAGATCGTGGCCGCCGCGGCCATCGACTTTTGCCTGGCCAATCGTCTGGAGGTCGTGGACGGCAAGCTCACCGGTAAGTTGGCTGCCGACATTGTGACCAAGGAGTCCAAGCTCATCCAGCTGCTGGACTGGGCAGTTGAGTGCGGCGTCGATATGGCCCACACCGTCGCGATCGGCGACGGTGCCAACGACATCCCCATGATTCAGGCCGCGGGCACGGGCATCGCGTTTTGTGCCAAGCCCAAGACGCGCGAGGCCGCCCCGTTTGCCATCGACGAGCGCAATCTGATGCTCGCCATGGACATCATCCTGCGCGACTAGCCAATCCGTCTAGCAATTGAATCAGTCTGTCCTATAGTTTCCGAACAATTCTGTCTTAGTGTTCGGAAACATACCCTTTGAGTGCTAAACTTTGCGCCGTCGAAGGGAACATATATGGATAAGCGAGATCTAGAGCAGCTGCTGAGCGATGTTGCCGGCGGAGCAGTCACCCCTGCCGACGCCCTCACGCGCATCCAGACGGCTCCGACCGCCGATTTGGGCTTTGCGCAGCTAGACCTTTCGCGCGGGGTGCGCCAGGGAGCCGGCGAAGTTGTCTACGGCGCCGGTAAAACCGCCGAGCAAATTGCCGCCATTATCAGAGCATTACTCGATGCCGGCCAGGAGCGCATCCTGGTCACGCGCCTGGACGACGAAAAGGCAGCCCGCACCTCGGAGCTCCTCGGCAACGGCATCGACCTGGGATATGTCCCGGACGCCCAGCTCGCCCTGGTGGGTGGCAAGCCCTCCCCCAACGGCAACGGACGCATCGTCGTCGCCTGCGCCGGCACGAGCGACCTGCCCGTTGCCGAGGAAGCCGCGTTGACGGCCGAGTTCTACGGCAACGAGGTCGATCGCCTCTACGACGTGGGTGTCGCCGGCCTGCACCGCCTGCTCGCTCATGCTGAGGAACTTGCCCAGGCGCAGGTGGTCATCGCCATCGCCGGCATGGAGGGCGCCCTGGCGAGCGTCATCGGAGGCCTTGTGAGCTGTCCGGTCATCGCCGTCCCCACCAGCGTGGGCTATGGCGCGAACTTTGGCGGCATGGCCGCACTGCTCGCCATGCTCAACTCCTGCGCCAGCGGCGTTTCGGTCGTCAATATCGACAACGGCTTTGGCGCCGCCTATCAGGCAAGTCTTATCAATCATCTGAGCGCCGGCACGTCCTGCGCCCGCTAAGGAGCATTTCATGTCCAACCATCAGCACACGCTTATCATCGACGGCACCTCGGGCATCAGCGGCGACATGACCGTCGCGGCCCTGCTCGACCTGGGCGCCAGCGAGGAGCATCTGCGCGACCAGCTCGCCACGCTGCCGGTCGGCGGCTTTGAGATTGCCGTTACACGCGTAAACAAGCATGGCATCGACGCCTGCGACTTTGATGTTCAGCTGGCTGAGGAGCTCGAGAACCACGACCACGACATGGTCTGGCTCTACGGCAACGAAGCGGGCACCGAGCACACACATGAGCATGAGCACTACCATCATGATCATGGCGAGCACGAACACGAGCACTGCCACGAGCATGACCATGAGGCCCACGGTCATGGCCACGAGGGTCACCATCACGCCCACCACCATCACCACCGTTCTTTGGCGGATGTCACCGCCATCATCGATGACTCGCAGCTAAGCGATGGCGCCAAGCGTCGCGCGCTCGCCATCTTTACCGCGCTCGCCGCCGCCGAGGCCATGGCCCACGGCAAAACGACCGAGACCGTCATGTTCCACGAGGTGGGCGCCATCGACTCCATCGTCGACGTCTGCTCTGTCGCCATCTGCCTCGATGACCTAGGTATTGAGGACATCGTGGTCGAGTCGCTCTCCGAGGGTCGCGGCACCATCCGCTGTGCCCACGGCCTTATGCCCATTCCTGTCCCCGCTGTCGTCAACCTGTGCCAAGCGGGCAATATCGCCCTCACGCCCGCGCCGGTCGCCGGTGAGCTCGTGACGCCCACGGGCGCCGCCATCGTCGCCGCACTGCGCACGTCCGAGCACCTGCCGGCCCGCTACCGCATCGAGGCCGTCGGCTACGGCGCCGGTAAGCGCCCCTACGAGGGTTGCTCCGGTACGCTCCGCTGCCTGCTCGTTCACACGGACGCATAGCCATGGATGCCCGCAAGGCAAAAAGCCGCGCCGCCATCGTCGCGGCGTTCTCCGAACTGCTGCGCGAAGAGGACTACGGCAAGATCACCGTCGGCGACATCATCGCTCGCGCCCATGTGGGTCGGGCCACGTTCTATGGCCTCTTCAAGAGCAAAGATGACCTACTGTCCGAACTCGTGAGCGACATCTGCACCCACGCCCTCGACGACGATGGCACACCGCTCGATGATCCACTCGTACAAGTCGAGCATATCCTCAACAATCTCTGGGAACGCCGCCAGGGCGTACGAGCCCTCGTAGCCGGCGCCGGCTCACGCGTCTTCGCCGACTGCCTACGCAAGACCATCATGTCACGAGCAGCCGAAACCGTCCCCACCGACCCAAACGGCCCCGCCGCCACCATGGACCGAAGCTTCCTACTACACCACATAGCCTCAAGCTTCGTAGGAATGGTCCAATGGTGGGCCTGGCACAACTTCCAAGCAGATAAGACCGAAGTAGCCAAAGACTACCTATCAGCCATTAAGCCCCTCTTCAACTAAGTAAGAAGCTCATCCCAAAGCATCGCCCCACCCCAAGGCGCCACGCATCCCAAAGTGTCACCCGCACCTCAAAGCGCCTAACAACAAAGTGCCCACCACATCCAAATTCAGATATATATGTTGGTTGCTTGTTCGAACGCAACTGGATTCCCGCAGGGTCCGGCATAGGTTAACTTTCCGCCGCGTCCTCGGACATGCAAGAAGCTCCCGCTGCGCACTTCGTGCGGCGGGAGCTTCTTGCGTCCTGCGGAGTG
>CABUVC010000059.1 GCA_902494855.1 uncultured Collinsella sp. | reverse complement strand
GCGCTGGCTTGTTCCAGTACGATTGAGCTCATTTCTTTGGAGGCCGATATGTCCGAAAAGAGTGCCCTGTTCATGGCGCGCACGACGCGCTTCCACGAGTTTGCCCGCAGCTTGACGACTACCCTGGGTGTCGAGGTGAGCCTGGCAACCCCCGATTCGCCAACTGCGGCGCACGACTTTGACCTGCTGATTCTCGATTCAGATGGCATCCGCAGCGACCGCATCGATCAGATTGCCAAATGGCTCGACGATCGCGGCGGCGTCCCCATGCTGGTGATCGTCGACGACGAGGCACTCGGTACCTTGCGCCTGCCCAATCACGCGCATGCCGACTTTGTATGCCCCGCGGCGACGCCCAACGAGCTCAAGGCTCGCGCGCAGCGCCTGATGGGCGAGGAGGAGACCGTTACCGCCGACGATGTGCTCAATATCGATAACCTCGAGATTAACCTGGCTACCTACCAGGTGACACTCGATAACGAGCCCATCGACCTGACGCTGATGGAGTACTCGCTGCTGAGCTTTTTGGCGACGCACCCCAACCGCGCCTACAGCCGCGAGGTGCTGCTGCACCGCGTGTGGGGCTTTGAGTACTGCGGCGGCACGCGCACCGTCGACGTGCACATCCGACGCATCCGCTCCAAGGTGGGCCCGCAGATCGCGGCGCACATCACCACCGTCCGCGGCGTGGGCTATCTGTTTAAGGACTAGCAAGTAAATAGAGGGCAATGTGAGGGTACCGGAGATTTCTCCAGTACCCTTTTCTCGTTTAGGGCGAAAAGAAGACCTTTCACCGATTAAAAGTGTGTCAGTAAAAACAATATCAAACGTATACCACTATCTAGCGAATATCATTTAGTTACCGTATCTCCCTACTACACGGATGGAAGAAATGCGTTATTCGAGAAAGGTGATTGTCGGATTCATAGTGTTGCTTGCCGCCCTGATGTCTCCAAGGTTGGTTTTTGGAGACGACGACTTGGTCCGTGTCACACCGCAAATAGCTGTGGAGCAAGCGCAGGCTTTCTTTGATGATGTATCGGATGAACCGGTGACCGCTTGTGACCCAGTAAAAATGGTAAATTCCGATGGAGATTCAATCGGGTATATCGTTCGTGCGAAGCGGGATGACGTTAACTATGGCTACGTCGTATTTGATTCAGAGCGATCTTGGTGGATCAGCGAATACTGCTTGGCTCCGAACGCTCTTTTACCTATCGAGAGTGCAAGCGAAGAAATTGCACTCCTCGCATCCTCGGATAACGTCGTTGCGTTAAAGATTGACGAGCTAACTGTTGGCGTTGCCGACTTAGATAAAAACATTGTTTTAGACGCAAGTGGAAAAAAAGTACCAAATAAATTGTCCTCGGGAGGCAATCGCAGCGGATCGCCGGAATATTTCGATGACGTTTTTGTATCTGCCAAGGATTTGTATAAACAGGGATATGTTGTTGATGCGAGCAAAACGGTTTCGGGAATAATAACGCCAACGCAAACAGAAGTTATCAAAGAAACGGGGACTTATGCTTGCGCTGTTTCGGCAATGTTTGCAGTTAGCAGTCACTATGTGACTTTGAACCGCCTTAAATTGTCCGATTTATACTCGGAGCTTTGGAGGCTGTCGGGGACATGGGAAGAAGAAGAAAAGAAATATGATCAAGCGACTGGTCTGTACTTTACTCAAGGCAAGACTTCTCCTGACAAACCCGCTCCGGCCTTAAAGGAGTTTTGTGCAAGACGAGGCAAGGAGCTTGAGACGTCATTCGTTTGGTATCCGTCATGGGATTCCTTTAGGGTGAATACCGACTCGGGGAATCTGAGTATTTTCTCTGGAAGGCTCCGGTCAAATGGCAGCGGGCACGCAATGGCAGTTGTGGGCTACGTGGCAATGCATAACACATACTCGAATGCCAAGAAGTACCTGCTTGTTGTTTGGAATGGATGGACAAACCAGCTACAGTTTCTTCCATATGACGTATCAATTTACACGTCTCACGATGGCACATATTGCAAGGGTTGATTGTACTCGTGAACGGCGACAAGTTCATTCGAAGGGCAATGCTCCTATTGGTGCTTTCCTTTGCTTTGCTCACCGCAGCGAGCTTCTTTCTGTTAAGGGCGACTAATGGGGGAGAAAACGACACGGTTGTTGCAGTCGAGGTGCGCGCTCTATCGGATGTTCATAACGGGCAATTTGAGGCGCTTATGCCAAGTGGTTGCCGTAAGAGAATCGATATGCGCCGTAAGTCAAGTTCCGGATATGTCTCAGGATTGAAAGCAGGTGATAAATGGATTCTAGTTTTTGTGGAAGATAAGGAACTTGACGGGACTGTTCTGTATCCCCATTCAGCTGAGAAAGTCAAATCAAGTAGACAAGGGGAATGAAGAATGATTGATAGAAAGCAGTTCTTAGGTCTGATGGCGAGGGCTCCTATTTTGATGCGAGCCGGGATGGCAGAAGCCGTGGAGTTGCCGGACGCTCAGAAGCGATTGACGCTCGTGGTCGACACGGTGGTCAGAGATGAAAATGGCAATGAAAAAACGCGAACAAGAAGCAGAGAGACTATTTTCACGCCAGAGAGCAAAACTGTGTCTGCCGACGCTATGGCCGGTGATGTCATAACAATCCAGAGGGAATCAGATGAAACGTTGCCGCTGCTTGCCAAGATTGAGCTCACAGTCGCTTATTATAACGATAAAACAGAAATTGAGATTCGTTCCGGAAAGTACTCGATAGTCCAAATCGATCCGCTTGTGATGTATGCAAACGCTTGGTACGCGCTCATGCAGAAGGATAAATACGTGATGAATAACTTCACGGAAAGCGAAGCATCATATGAAACGGGGTGGGGGCCAACGCCATACGATGCGGAGAAGGATAAGTGGACGTGCGGATCGGGTATGGGCGCGACGATTACAGACTTTATTAACGATTCAACATATAGTTTTGCTATCGACTGCTATATCGAATAGACATGACGGCATAAAACGAATTGGCCTATAAGCATGTCATTACTTAAGCAAAGCTGAAATCTTGGCATCTAGTGCTCGGGACTGCCCAGCTTGGGGTACAACTCAACGTGAACAATGATGGCCCGCCACATGTTTGGCGGGCCTTTGGTTATTTGACGAAAGGATCGCAGCTATGAGCGAGAACGATTCCCAGCGTCCCCAGGATGCGGGCAACGCCGGCGAGACCCAACAGCAGCCGCGTGTGCAGGTAGAGTCGACGCCTGCCGACAGCAACATTCCCTACGTGCAGGCCTACGACACGCAGACCGGAAAGCCGCTGGGCAGCCAGCAGGTTGTAAACAAGCACACAGTGGTCAAGACTAAGACCAAAAAGCTGCCGATCTTTATTACGGCGCTTGCCGGTTGTGCCTGCGGCGCCCTGCTGGTCATTGCGCTCATTATGAGCGGCACGCTCAACATTGGCGGCGGAAAGAATGCCGTGACGGCGGGTGCTTCGGGTTCATCGACGCAAAAGATTACGATTGATTCCGAGGACACCACGCTGGCCGAGGCCGTTTCTGCCAAGGCGTTGCCCTCCGTGGTTTCCATTACCGCCACTTCGAGCGGCAGCCAGAATGGCTCGCTTTCGCAGTCTGCCGACGAGTCGGACAACTCGGGCAGCGTTGGTTCGGGCGTTGTGCTCGATACCGAGGGCCATATCCTCACCAACAACCACGTGGTCGATGGCTACGATCAGTACGTGGTGACCATGGACGACGGCACCACCTACGAGGCCGAGTTCGTGGGCAACGATGCTTCGAGCGACCTTGCCGTCATCAAGCTCAAGGACGCCGACGCCTCCAAGCTCACCCCGATCGAGATCGGGGACTCCTCCAAGCTCAACGTGGGCGAGTGGGTCATGGCGATCGGCTCGCCGTTCGGCAACGAGCAATCTGTATCCACGGGCATCGTGTCGGCGCTGTATCGCTCCACGGCCATGAGCTCTACCAACGGTAACACCAT
Organism: uncultured Collinsella sp.; assembly: GCA_902494855.1. Taxonomy (GTDB): domain Bacteria; phylum Actinomycetota; class Coriobacteriia; order Coriobacteriales; family Coriobacteriaceae; genus Collinsella. The sequence goes on along the minus strand of CABUVC010000059.1, from coordinate 5,137 downwards.
CTATGCCAACATGATCCAGACCGATGCCGCCATCAACCCGGGCAACTCCGGCGGCGCGCTCGTTAACGACAACGGCGAGCTCGTGGGTATCAACTCGCTCATCGAGAGCTATTCGGGCTCCAGCTCGGGCGTGGGCTTTGCCATTCCGGTCAACTATGCCAAGAACATCGCCGACCAGATTATCGACGGCAAGACGCCGGTTCATCCGTATCTGGGCGCCACGCTTTCGAGCGTCAACGCGCTCAACGCCCGCACCAACAAGCTGAGCACCGATAGCGGTGCCTACGTGGCGAGCGTCGTCGAGGACGGCCCCGCTGCCAAGGCCGGCATCCAGGAGGGTGACGTCATCACCAAGCTGGGCAACGACGAGATTACAAGCGCTGACGGCCTGATCATCGCGCTGCGCAGCCACGAGGTGGGCGAGAAGGTCGAGATCACGCTCATGCGCGGCAAGGAAGAGAAGAAGGTCACTGTCGAGCTGGGCTCCGACGAGGAGCTGCAGAACCAGCAGCAGGACGACAGCGCGACCGACACCGGCAACGGCGGTATTACCGACGAGCAGCTGCGCCAGTACCTGGAGGAGCTGCTCGGCCAGCAAGGCCAGGGGCAAGGCCACGGCCAGGGCTACTAACGAGCCGTTTCGCACATATCGAGGCCAGGGGGCTGTCCCATCAACGCGGGACAGCCCCCCTCTTTTCCTATTGATCCTTTGGGGACGGGGAAACGGATCATTTTGGTTAGTCTTCGTCGCTGGGAAGACTTCCAAATGCCTCGACGTACTCTTCGTCCGACATCCAGTCGATGATGTCGCCGGGTTTGCAGTGAAGCGCCTCGCACATTGCGGTCAACGTCGAAAAGCGGATGCCCTTGAGCCGCCCCGTTTTAATGCGCGAAACGTTAACGGGCGAGATGCCGATAATGTCGGCAAGTTCTTGAGAGGACATTTTGCGATCCGCCATGACGCGATCGAGTCTCATGACGATTGGCATGCTGCCCTCCTTCTAAATAATGGTGTCAACGTCCGACTGCAAGAGTCGCCCGTACTCAAAGATAGCCGAAAGGGATAGCGCAAACAAAGCGAGAACCAGTGTCCAAGCGTTAAAACCAAAGATGCCAATTGCGGTAATACTGACGTCGTTGGGGAGCTGGATGGCACACAGGTTATCTAGGGTAATCGAGACAATTGAAGAAATGAGCAGCAGAAGTCCAACAACCAGAAGACGCCGGCATTGTTTTCGCGTGAATATCGACTGAGTGCTGACGACGTCAAGGCAGAAGTTCAAGTAGACAATCAGGCATGCGATTGAAAGCGCCAGGGCCAGAACGTCGCGGATGGCAAGCGCGGTAAGGACGGCGCTCGGAATGGACTCACCGTTAATGTAGAGGGGAGTGGGTGCAAAGAGCAGCTCCCGCGCCTCGTTGGCAACGCTGAACGCTGAGAAGGCCGCCATGATTGCTGCGACAGACAAAGTGGCGAGCAACATCACACTGCTAAAACGGCATCGTTTATCTGAGCTTTCCATAATTAACCCCAAAAAGGCTGCGGCAATGCCGCAGCCAAAAAATCCTAAGCATAGATGGTTCTTGCTTCAGAATGCCAACTGCCGTTGTAATAGTAAGTAACAGTTACGACGACGCTTCCGTTGCTGAGTCCGTATCTATAAGTCCAGCTGATGTTGCTTACTCGAGAATTGGAGGTCCAGTTCTTTATGGATTTGATGCCTGTTATCGTTCCATAGGTATCGTTAACGGTGTAAGTAACATGGAGCCTGACGCCGTTCGAATAGGCGAGGGTGGTTTCGGCGGTGTAGATTGAACGACTTTCGGCAACTGGCGAAATGATAGAGGAATGGGTTTCTGCTGCGAAGGCGGGCTGCGCGGTCATGCACGATAACCCAACAAGGCAGACGGCGAGTAAATAAGCAACCTTTTTCATCATTGGCTCCTAACTATCTGGTGATTATTTTTTAAACTCCTTTCTGACATCGAGCTATTCCTTTTGCGTAATCGTGATGGCTGTTGGCGTTATGAGGGCGGGCAGCTTTGTGGGATCGGGATCGCTGCTGGTGTTGACGGTGCAGGTTACGTCAACGTAGACGCCTTCTTTGATGGCTCCGACTTCTGCCTTCTTGCCATCCTGATCCTTAATGGGGATGGTTGAATTGATTTTAAAGTTGAGGTGCAGCGGTGCGGATTGGAATTGCTCGCTTGCGATAACGAAGCGACCTTCGCTCGCCCCGCTGGCGGAAGGGTGATACACAGCAACGACTTCGCCCCGCAAGGAAAGGTCCTTCGAAAAGGGAATGTCCTTCCAGAAAAAGCCGAGCAAAGCGGCTGCTATAAGGACAAGGGGGACGAGGATGGTCAGGAAACGTTTGGACTGATTCTTCATTTCAATCACCTCACGTTGATGATACCAAAATATATTGCAAACACAATATAAAATATTAACTACTATGAACCGAGTCGCATAATTTAGCATGTCGAACCCGCTGTCGCTCCAGTTTGACGGCTGCCGATTCGGTGCGGTTTGAGACCGCTATTCGGCCCCGTTGCGACCGGTGGTACTCTAGTATCCGTTTGAAATCGAGCGAAGGAGTGCCGCAATGGAGCAATCGAGCCTGTTTGGTGACGGTGTGGACATCGATACCGAAACGCCCGCGAGCGCGGATGCCGCCGCACCGACCGACGCCCGTGCCCAGGCGGCAGCGCGCGCGGCCGAGCTGCGCCACGAGCTCGATTACCACGCCTATCGCTACTACATGCTCGACGCGCCCGAGATCACGGACGCCGCCTTCGACAAAATGCTCGTTGAGCTCCAGCAGATCGAGGCGGCCTATCCCGACCTGGTGACGCCCGACAGCTATACCCAGCGTGTGGGCGGATACGTGAGCGAGCAATTTACGCCGGTCACGCATATGGCGCGCATGTATTCCATGGACGATGCCATGGATCTGGACGAACTTGACGCGTGGCTCCAGCGCGCCGAGGATGCGCTCGGTGCCGGCAGCGTCACCTATACCTGCGAGCTCAAGATCGACGGTCTGGGCGTGGCGCTTACCTACCAAAACGGCACCTTTGTGCGCGCCGCCACGCGCGGTGACGGCACAACGGGCGAGGACGTGTCGCTCAACGTGCGTACCATCAAGGATGTGCCCATGCACCTGTCCGAGCCGGCGCTCGCCCACATGGGTGCCGACCGCGAGCGCACCATTGAGGTACGCGGCGAGGTCTATATGCCCAAGGGCAGCTTTGTGCGCCTAAATGACGAGGCCGATGCCGAGGGTCGCGACCCCTTCGCCAACCCGCGCAACGCCGCCGCCGGTAGCCTGCGCCAAAAGGACCCCAAGGTCACGGCGCGCCGCGATCTGGCCACCTTTATCTATGCCATCGCCGATACCGATCCGCTGCACGTCCACAGCCAGCGTGAGTTTCTGGACTGGCTGCGTAGCGCCGGTTTTAGCGTCAACCCCAACGTGGCTCGTTGCGCCACGCCGTCCGAGGTCCACGAGTTCTGTGCCCAGGCGCTCGAGCACCGCGGCGACCTGGACTACGACATCGACGGCGTGGTCGTAAAGGTCGACAGCTTCCAGCAGCAGCTTGACTTGGGCTTTACCGCCCGCGCGCCGCGCTGGGCCATTGCCTTTAAATTCCCGCCCGAGGAAAAGCAGACCGTCCTGCGCGAAATTCGCATCCAGGTGGGCCGCACTGGTGTGCTCACGCCGGTCGCCGAGTTCGACCCGGTGACGGTCGCCGGCTCTACCATCGCGCGCGCCACGCTGCACAACATCGACGAGATCCGCCGCAAAAACGTGCGCGAGGGCGACACCATCATCGTGCACAAGGCGGGCGACGTGATCCCCGAGGTTGTGGGTCCCGTGCTCGACAAGCGCCCGGTCGACAGCGTTGACTGGCAGATGCCCGAGGTCTGCCCCGTGTGCGGTAGCCCCGTGGTCCACGAGGACGGCGAGGTGGCCTACCGCTGCGTGTCCATCGACTGCCCCGCGCAGCTCAAGGAGCGTCTGCTCCACTGGGTGAGCCGCGGCTGTATGGACGTCGATGGCCTGGGCGATGAGATCGTCGACAAGATGATCGCCGCCGGCCTGATCCACGATGTCGCAGACTTCTACCAGCTCACGGTCGATGACATCGCCGGCCTGGACACGGGCCGCACCTATGCCAGCTCCAACAGCAAAAAGGGCGTCAAGAAGGGCGACCCCATCCCGGTGGGCCTCAAGACGGCCGAGAAAATCATCGCCGAGCTCAACAAGTCCAAGAGCCAGCCGCTCGGTCGCGTGCTGTTTGCCCTGGGCATCCGCCACGTGGGCAAAAGCGTGGGCGAGGTCATCGCCGAGCGATTCCTGTCGATTGACAAGCTCATCTTGGCGAGCGAAGAGGACATCGCCGAGTGCGAGGGCATCGGTCCCAAGATTGCGGCGAGCGTCAAGCAGTTCCTGGCCGTGCCCGAGAACCTTGCCGTGCTGGAGCGCCTGCGCCAGGCGGGTCTGTCGCTCGAGGTCGATTTGGGCGCTGCGCACGCGCAAGCCGCAGCCGACGCTGGCGTGGCAGGCGAGCTTGCCGACGCACAGCCACTCGCGGGTCTGACCTTCGTGCTCACCGGCACGCTCGTCAATCGCACGCGCGACGAGGCGGGCGCGGCGCTCAAGGTGCTCGGCGCCAAGGTTTCGGGCGGTGTTTCAAAGAAGACGAGCTATCTGGTCGCCGGTCCCAAAGCGGGCTCCAAGCTCACCAAAGCCGAGCAGCTGGGTGTGCCCGTGCTGGACGAGGACGCCCTCGAGCAGATCTTAGCTACTGGTCAGGTGCCAGAGGCTTAAGGTGCCGATAATCAAATTGGAAAGCCTATCGGATTGTGTGATGCTTTCCGATAGGCTTTTATACACGATAACATTAACATTAACGTGTATACTTTGCAGTGAAGATACATATTGAGAGGAGCCGCTATGGTTACCGTCGCATTTTCGGAGCTGCGCCAAAACCTTACGCAGGTGGCCGAAAAGGTTGCCAATGAGGGCGAGGAAGTTGTGGTCTTCAAGCGGAGCAAGCCGTTGTTCAAGATCGTGCCGCTCGACTATCAAGGCCCGGTTGCAGTGGAATATGACGCTGCCCAGGAGCGCGG
>CABUVC010000058.1 GCA_902494855.1 uncultured Collinsella sp. | reverse complement strand
GGATGAGCTCCCGCACGTTTGTAATCGCCGCCATTGTGTGTGTGCTGTTGCAGGCAGGCCTGGCACCGCAGATCTCCATTGCGGGAGGTCGCGTCAACTTCATGATTATCCTGGTGTGCCTAAGCGTGTTCTCGGGCGACCCGACCCGTGCCGTCGTGTGCGGTTTTTGCAGCGGCTTGTTTTATGACCTGTCCGCTGCCGTGCCGGTGGGCGTTATGTCGCTCCTGCTGACCGTGGGTTCTTTTGCCCTGGTGCATAGCGCTGCCGGTCAGACGGGCGGTGCCCCGAGCGCGCGCGGCATCACGGTGGGCGCCTTCGCGTTCGTCATTAATGTGATCTACAGCATCATCTTGCTGTTTATGGGTTTGGAGACGAGCTTTGTCGTGGCGATCTTCGGCCATGCGCTGCCGTCTTCGATCCTGACGGGTCTGGTTGCCATTCCGTTTTTGATGTCCGGCGTCGTGCCGCAGTCCGGTTATGGATTCTCCGCACGTGGCGGACGCCAGACGGGCATGCGCTTTAAGCCCAAGACCCGTAAGCTCAAATAGGGGAGGCTCGTAGATGTCTTCCCAGATGACGGTTATTATCGCCGGTATCGTGCTGGTTGTGGCCATCGTGGTCGCACTGGTCATCATGCGTCGCGGCGATTCTCGTTTTACCTACGATACGCAGCATGGGACGGCCCCGCGCGCCACCGAGGGCGAGGGCAATACCGCGGCGACCGCCTTTAAGGGCCGCTTCTCCATCCTCACCACGGGTGTGGGCGCGATGTTCGCGGCGCTTGCCGTCAAGCTGTGGGGCATGCAGATGGTCTCGTCGGACTATTACGAAAAGCAGGCTAATAGCAATCAGACGCGCACCGTTACCACACCCGCTGTGCGCGGCCGCATCCTCGACCGCAATGGCGTGGCGCTTGTCCAGAACCGTCCCTCACTTGCTGTCGTGGCCTACCGCGACCTTGCCGAGGATGAGGTTCTGGTTCGCCATCTTGCCAACGTGCTCGGTATGCCCTACGTGGCGGTGCTGCGCAATATTCAGGACAATTCCGAGGGCGCTCAGAGCCTGCATACCATCGCGACGGACGTCCGTCGCTCCACGGTTGCCTATATTCAGGAGCACGCCGGCGAGTTCCCGGGCGTCAAGATTGCCGAGCGTACCGAGCGCCAGTATCCATATGGCGAGACGGCATGCCATATCTTGGGCTATACCGGCACCATTACCTCCGAGCAGCTCGAGGCCCAGAATAAGAAAACCTCTGGTGATGATGATGCTTCTGCTGGCCGGATTACGTACCAGTCGGGCGATATCGTGGGCCAGGCGGGTGTTGAGAGCTACTACGAAAACCTGCTGCAGGGTATTCGTGGCGAGCAGACCGTCAAGGTCGATGCCTCGGGCAATGTGACCGGTCAGGCCGGCGCCGTGCCCGCGAAGGCCGGCTCCGACATTAAGCTCACGCTCGATCTTAAGATCCAACAGGCCTGTGAGACGGCGCTGGCGAGCGCCATCGAGCTTGCCAAGACCACTGGCTACAGCAATGCCGGCAACGGCGCTGTGGTGTGTCTCGATCCCAACAATGGCGAGATCCTGGGCATGGCGAGCGAGCCCAAGTTCGATCCGTCCGTCTTTATCGGCGGCGTCTCAAATGACGTGTGGACCGAGCTCAATGATGACAAGGGTTCGCACCCGCTGCTCAACCGCGCCATTAGCGGACAGTACATGTCGGCCTCGACCATCAAGCCGCTCTCGGCACTGGCCGGTCTTGAGTTTGGAACCTACACTTCAACGCAGACAACCAACTGCACGGGCTATTGGACGGGCCTGGGCAAGGCTTGGGGCAAGCGCTGCTGGCTGACGTCTGGCCACGGCACCATGACGCTGCAGTCGGGTATCGCCAACTCGTGCGACCCCGTCTTCTACGACATGGGCAAGGCCTTCTTTTATGACGAGCAACATTCCGAGGGCCTGCAGGAGGTCTTTCGTCGCTGGGGCCTAGGCAAGACCTGCGGTATCGATCTGCCGAGTGAGGGCGCGGGCCGTATTCCCGATGCCGAGTGGAAAGAGTCGTACTTTACCGACGCCTCTGCCGAGGACCGCAAGTGGAATGCCGGCGATATGACCAACATTGCCATCGGCCAAGGCGACATCCTGGTGACGCCCCTGCAGATGGCGTGCGCCTATATGGGTCTTGCCAACGGCGGCAAACAGTACGTGCCTCACGTGTTTTTGTCTGCCCTGTCGCGCGATGGCGACGGCGATGCCTATAAGTACAACGGCAAGGGCAAGAAGAAGCGCCTGGAGGCCAAGATCAACAGCGATTCGGATTTGACTCTTGTTCGCAACGGCATGCACGACGTGATTTACACGGCATCGACGTCCCTGGCGGCTCACTTTGGCACCCTGACGCCGCAGGTGTACGGCAAGTCGGGCACGGGCGAGAAAAGCGGCGAGGACGAATACGCGTGGTTCTGCGCCTATGCACCGGCCGATGATCCCAAGTATGTCATCGCTACTGTCCTGGAGCAGGGCGGCGGTGGTTCGGATACCGCGATGCATGTCGTGCGCGACGTGCTCGGCGTGATTTATGACGAGCCCGATACCTCTTCGGCCTCGGGCGATTCTTCGGTTCGATAGGAGGTTGCGATGGATTTTTCTCCGGCGGATCTGTTCCGTTCAACCAAGACCGGCTCTCGCAGCAGCCTGGACCGCGTCAACAAGCAACTTTCGGCCTCGCGCGGTACGTTTCGCCAAAAGGTGCATATCGGTGTGCTGCTGGCTACCGTCGCGCTCGTTGCCTATGGCGCCATCATTATTTGGTCGGCGTCACAGTTTAAGGCCGACGCCTCATTCTCGCGCCACCTGCTGGGCATTGGCATTGGCGCGGTGCTGGCGGTGCTGGTCTGGCGTACCGACCTGCGCGGTATTTCCAATTTCTCGACGGCGTTGCTCGTCATCGACCTGATCGTGATCTTTTCGCCCAAGATTCCAGGTCTGTCCTATACGGGCGGTCTGGGCATGACGGGCTGGATCAAGATTCCCGGTATCGGCTTGACATTCCAGCCGGTTGAGCTTGCCAAGCTCATCACCATCTTCTTTATTGCTACGCTTGGCTCGCAGTATAACGGTCGCATCGATACCGCTCGCGACTACGTCAAGCTTTGCGGCATGCTGTCCATTCCGTTTTTGGCCGTCGTTGCCATGGGCGACCTGGGCTCGGGCCTGGTCGTGCTGGTTTCGGGCGCCATCGTCATTTGTATGAGCGGTGCACGCCGCGAATGGGTGCTGTCGACCCTGGCCCTGCTCGTGGGCCTGGTGGCCCTCGTCCTGGCGCTCGATTCGGTCTTTGATTCGTTGCTCGGCCACGATGTGCTCATCAAGCAGTATCAGATGAACCGCCTGACGGTCTTTATCGACCCCGATAATGCCGATTCGGACGATGCCTACAACCTGCAGCAGTCGCTTATCGCCGTTGGCTCGGGCGGCTTCTTTGGTAAGGGTTTGGGCCATGCGACGCAGTCGGCCGGCGGCTTTCTGCCTGAGTTCCACACCGACTTCGTCTTCGCCTTCCTGTCCGAGACCTTTGGCTTTTGCGGTTCCTTTTTGCTCCTATGCCTCTACGTGCTGCTGATCTTTTCGACGATTCGCGTCGCCTTTAAGTGTGAGTCGCTGTTCTTGCGCCTATCGTGTGTGGGCATCGTTGGCATGTGGGCGTTCCAGACCTTCGAAAACATCGGCATGTGCATTGGCATGATGCCGATTACCGGTATTCCGCTACCGTTTATTAGCTTCGGTTCGTCTTCGATGATGATTCAGCTGCTGACGGTGGGTATCGTACAATCCATATGGCGGCATCGTTCGGGCGCCGCGTAACCGCTGGAGGGGTTTGCTATGAAAATTCCCGTAGATAAGCTGACCCGCGCTTTTAAGATGGGCGCGTCCGTTAAGAAGGATTCCGATACGCCGGTGCGCGTCTCGGTCTATCTGGATTCGTCCGCCTCGCGCTTTCTTGCTGAGACGGTGCGTGACGCCTTTGTGCCGCAGACGACCTCGGGCATTGTGCGCGTCGAGCGTCTGGGGGAGGAGCGAATTGCTCCAAAGACCGATACCGATGTGGTACTGGTGCTCTCGTGTGGTTCCGACCGCCTGGAGAGTGCCGTGCAGGAGCTCGTGATCGCCGGCGCGCCCGTGTGCGTGCTTGCCGAGTCTGCTGTGGAGGTACCGTTTATCGAGGAGTCCACGCCCATGCTCGGCGTGGTGGCGGCAACCGATAAGACGTTTCTGCTCGAGACGCTTGCCCGCTGGATTCTCGATCGCACCGACAAGGAAACGGCTTTTGCGGCGAACTTTGCCTTTATGCGCATCGCGGCGGCCAATCGTATCATCACCTCGTGCGCGCTCACCAATATGGCGACCGGTGCGCTGGTGTTTTTGCCGGGCGCCGATTATCCCGTTATGGCGCTGGCGCAGGTGGGCATGCTCTTTGAGCTCGCTGCCGTCTTTGGACGCGGCATTAAGCCTGAGCGCGGCTATGAGGTCGCGGGCGTGCTTGCCGGCGGTCTTGTGATCCGCGCGGTCACCCGCGCACTCGTCAAGCAGACGCCGCATATTGGGTTTGCCGTCAAGGCGCTCACTGCTGCCGCGGGCACCTATGGCATGGGCCGTGCGCTCGTTTCGCTCTACGAGCGCGATGTCGACTACAGCCGTGCCAACGAGGTGGTCACTGCCACGTTCTCCCGCGTTCGCGATCTGGTGACCACGGTCGCGGGTGCTACCCGTCCTATGGCGTCCTACCAAGACGCATCCGATCTCGCTGCTTAGGGGTTTTCCGTTGCGCGTTGCATACCAAGATTGTTTTCATTTAATTGAGCCGTTGCTCGCCAAGGTCGAGAAGCCGAGCCGCTATATCGATCACGAGTGGGGCACGCTTTCAAAGGCCGATGCCGACTATCGTTGCTGCCTGATCTATCCGGATGTGTACGAGGTTGGTTTGCCCAACCAGGGCATCGCCATCCTCTACAACATCCTTAACCAGGCCGAGGGCATCTCCTGCGAGCGTGGCTATGTGCCGTGGCCCGATATGGGTGACGCCATGCGCGAGGCGGGTATTCCCCTGCTGTCGCTCGAAGGCGCTGCCCCCGTCGCTTCGTTTGATATTGTCGGCCTGCATGTGCCGCACGAGATGGCGGTGACGAACTTCCTCGAGGCTCTCGACCTCGCTGGCATTCCGCTGTTGGCGGCCGACCGAGGCGAAGACGACCCCATCATCATCGCCGGCGGTCCCTCGGTGTACAACCCCGAGCCGTACGCGGCCTTCTTCGATGCCGTCCTCATCGGCGAGGGTGAGGAATCGCTGCTCGAGACCTGCCAGCTGCATCGCCGCCTGCGCGACGAAGGAGTCCCGCGCGCGCAGATTGTCGAGCAGCTTGCATCCATTGCCGGCAACTACGTGCCGTCGCTCTATGAGGTGCGCCATGACGAGCCCTGCTCGCCGCATGGCTACACCGTGCCGCGTGAGGGCAAGGATGCGCCGACCGTGGTCTACAAGCGCGTCGTCGAGGATTTCGGTGCCACGAATCCGCTGTCGCAGTCGTGCGTGCCCTATGCGCAGCTGGTCCACGACCGCCTGTCTATCGAGATCCTGCGCGGCTGCGCCCGCGGCTGTCGTTTTTGCCAGGCCGGCATGACCTATCGCCCGGTGCGCGAGCGCTCGGCCGACCAGATCGTCTCGTCGGTGATTCAGGGTCTGGAAAAGACCGGCTATGACGAGGTGTCGCTGACCTCGCTCTCCACGACCGACCACTCCTGCATTCGTGACGTGCTCGGCAGGCTCAACCGTCGCCTGGAGGATACGGGTATTCGCGTGTCTATTCCGTCGCAGCGCCTGGATTCATTTGGCGTGGATATGGCCGAGTCGGTCGCCGGCGAAAAGAAGGGCGGCCTGACGTTCGCACCCGAGGCCGGCAGCCAGCGCATGCGCGACATCATTAACAAGAACGTGACCGAGGAGGACCTGGACCGTGCGGCCAAGGCGGCCTTCGAGGCCGGCTGGAACCGCATGAAGCTCTACTTTATGATGGGCCTTCCCGGCGAGCGCGACGAGGACATCGTGGCCATCGCCAATCTGGCCGATCACGTGCTGGAGCTCGGTCGTTCCGTGGTGCCCAAGGCTCGTCGCGGCTCGATCTCGGTGTCCATCTCGGTTTCGGTCTTTATCCCCAAGGCTGCCACGCCGTTCCAGTGGTGCCCGCAGCTCGACTACGACGACGTCAAGCGTCGCCAGAAGCTGCTTATCACGAGCGTTCGCAACCGTGCCGTTCGCGTTCATTACCATGATGCCGAGACCTCGCTCATCGAGGCCGCGCTGTCCCGCGCCGGTCGTGACATGACGCCCGTCATCATCGATGCTTGGCGCGCGGGCTCTCGCTTTGACGCCTGGGTAGAGCATTTCTCGCTCGATAACTGGAAGGAGGCTGCTGCCAAAAACGGCATCGACCTCAATGAGCTCGTGCACCTGCCCTACGAGTTGGACTGGCGCCTGCCGTGGGAGCACGTGAGCCCCGGCTGCACGCGCGGCTTCCTCGAGCGCGAGTACCGTCGCTCGCTCGAGGGTGTCACGACTCCCGACTGCACCCGCACGTCGTGCACCGGCTGCGGAATCTGCCCCACGCTCCACGCCAAGAATGTATTGATGGGTGATCGCGCATGAGTGAGCGCCTGACCGACAACCCCACGCTCTTTAGGCTTCGTGTTCGCTATGGCAAGCGTGATCGCCTTAAGTACCTGGGCCATCTCGAAGTAATCCATACCATTGAGCGCATCGTGCGCCGTGCGGGACTTCCCTATGCCGTCACGCAGGGCTTCTCTCCGCACATGCGCGTGGGCTTCTCTTCGGCGCTACCGGTGGGTACGTCGTCGACCTGCGAGTGGTATGACCTGTTTATGACCGAGTTCGTGGCGCTCGACGAGGCGTTTGGGCGCCTGGCTGCGGCCTCTCCGGCCGATCTGGCGCCCATCGAGGCGGCGTACATCGACGTGCGCACGCCGGCGCTCACGGCTCAGCTTACGCGTCTGTCGTACCGTATCGACTTGCACCTGGACCCCGAAGCCCCCGTGAGCGCCGACGAGGTGCGTCGTGCGATCGACACGCTGCGCGCGGGTCATGGTATTGACTATGCGCGCGGCAAAAAGAGCAAGCGCTTAGACCTTGACCACACACTGGTGGGCTATGAGATCACGGCGGGGGAGCGTCCGGACCATCTGGTGCTCATGCTCGACACCCATGCCGACAACGAGGGCTCCATGCGTCCGGAGATTTTGCTTTCTGCTGCTGATGTTTTGTTGCAGGGCTTGACCCCGGGCGTCGATGCACCTATTGTTTCCACCGGTATGCAAGACCTCGTGACCATCTGCTCCTACGATGTCGAGCGTCAGAATCAAGCATGCGAGGACGACGAGGGCCGACTCGTCAGCCCCATACCTGTGCGAACTTGTGGATTTGCTCCACATACTCGTTGACGGGGGTATTTTCGCCTGCTACTATATTCTGCTGTTGCACTAACTGATGCATGAAGGGCAAGTAAACATGTACGCAATCGTTAACACGGGCGGCAAGCAGTACAAGGTCGCCACCGACGATGTCATCACCGTCGAGAAGATCGAGGGCAATGAGGGCGACAAGGTCACCCTGCCGGTCATCTTCCTCAACGATGGTAAAAAGATCGTCACCGATCCCGACAAGCTGGCCAAGGCCAAGGTTACCGCTCAGATCGTTGAGCAGTTCAAGGGCGAGAAGCAGCTGGTCTTCAAGTTCCACAAGCGTAAGCGCTATCGTCGTCTGAAGGGTCACCGTCAGCAGCTCACCAAGCTGAAGATCGTGAAGGTCCAGGCTACGTCCCGCGCCAAGAAGGCTGTCAAGGCAGAGGCCGAGGCTGTTGCCGAGGCTCCCGTCGCCGAGTAGATTACACTCGTAACGAAAGAGTAGGTATACACAATGGCACACAAAAAAGGACTCGGTTCCTCCCGTAATGGCCGTGACTCCCGCGGTCAGCGCCTTGGCACGAAGCGCTATGCCGGCCAGACGGTAACCACGGGCACGATTCTCGTCCGTCAGCACGGCACTCACATCCACCCGGGTGAGAACGTTGGCCGTGGCAAGGACGACACGCTGTTCGCGCTGGTCGACGGTACCGTTGAGTTCCACAAGGGTATCAAGCACAGGGTCAGCGTACGCCCGCTCGCGAACGCGTAATTCACCCTTCATAGAGCACATATGTGGGAGGCACTTGAGTTTTAGGATTCAAGGGTCTCCCTCTTTTTTGTAGGAGGCGATTCTGTTGTCACAGTTCACCGATATCAGCCGCATTAACGTGTGCGGCGGCGACGGCGGAGCCGGATGCATGTCGTTTAGGCGTGAGGCATTTGTCCCCAAGGGCGGCCCCGATGGCGGCGACGGCGGTCGTGGCGGCAATGTCGTCATCCAGGCCGATGCTCAGCTGTCTTCGCTGATCGATTACCGCTTTAAGCATCACTTCCGCGCCGAGCGCGGCACGCACGGGCAGGGTGCCCGTCGTAACGGTAAGAGCGGCGAGGACCTGATTCTCAAGGTCCCTATGGGTACCGTGGTGCGCGAGCTCGACCCCGAGACGCAGACCCCGATGTTCGAGATTGCCGATCTGGTGCACGATGGCGAGCGCGTTGTCGTGGCCCCTGGTGGCGCCGGTGGCCTGGGCAACACGCACTTTGTGACGTCGGTGCGCCGCGCGCCCGCGTTTGCTCAGCTGGGCGAACCGGCAGAGGAGCACTGGATTGAGCTCGAGATGAAGCTTATGGCCGATGCCGCACTCGTGGGCTTTCCCTCGGTGGGTAAGTCATCGCTCATTGCGCGCATGAGTGCCGCCCGCCCCAAGATTGCTGACTACCCGTTTACCACGCTCGTGCCCAATCTGGGCATGGTGCGTGCCGGCGAATATTCTTACGTCGTTGCCGACGTCCCCGGTCTTATCGAGGGCGCGAGCGAAGGCAAGGGCCTGGGTCACCAGTTCTTGCGCCACATTGAGCGTACGGCCCTGATCATGCATGTCGTCGACATGACGGGCGGTTTTGAGGATCGCGATCCGGTTGAGGACTATCGCATCATCAACCGCGAGCTCGAGCAGTATGGCGCCGAGCTTTCGGAGCGTCCGCAG
>CABUVC010000057.1 GCA_902494855.1 uncultured Collinsella sp. | reverse complement strand
GTGTTTCACATCGCGCCCCACGACGCTAGTCCAACTTGGTGCCCGGTACTTGCGGTGCCTCTTTAAGCAACGCTTTGAGCTCGTTCAAAATGGAAACGGGCTGTCGATCGACAGCGTCCAGATGAAGCGTCGCCACACGAATGGGTGGCTGATATTCAAGCGAGCCGATGAGCACGGGGGAACCCAGGAACCGCTCGATTTCGTCTGCGATCGAGTCGGTCTCTTCGGGATCAAAGTCGTCGAAAAGCGCCACGAATGTCGGCCCCGTCGAGCGGAACAGGCGACCCTTGCCGCGCGAGCAATCCGTGAGGCAGGCGGCGCTTTCGGCGAGCACGCGGTCGCCTGCATCGAATCCAAAGCGGGCATTGACTTCGGCGATATCGTCGACCTTAATGGCAATAAAGCCTGCCTCGCGCGCCACGCGACGCATTTCGCCAATGGCGTTGACCAGGGCATGGACATCGCCCAGGCCCGTTACCGAGTCGGTCGTATCAGCTAGGCTTCGGTTGACGATAATGCCCACATACATGCTGGGCTCGGTATCGGTGCCGTCCAAGCGGTAGCCCGTGCAGTCGCAAAGCACGTATTTTCCGGGGGCATCCATCACGCGGTACTGCATGTAGTGGAAGTGCCATGTGCCGTTTATCACCATATCGAGCTCGGCGCGTACGTTGTCGCGGTCCTCGGGATGAACGCGGGCGAGCCACATGTCGAGTGAGTTAAAAGGGTGCTGGGAAGGCAGGTCAAAATCGCGCACGGCGTTGACCGACCATTGCGATTCTCCCGTATCGAGGTTAAGGATGAACGGATAGCGCGTCTCGGAGCTCATGGAGATCGCTTGAAACACTCGGTCGTTGCAGGGAAGCTGATCGACGATTGGGCGTTGCGGCGCATCATTGTCTTTCGGTTGCTGCACACGATGCATAAGCTTATAGCGATACATCTTGCGATCGGCATCCATCGTCATCTGGCGACGCGTGTCGCCGGCAAGTGGATCGACGCGCGAGCAGCCAAAGCTAAAACTGCCGATCATGGGCGCCTTGCCGCCTGAGCTCGCCTCGATCAGCCCGGCACGTACCTGCTCCAAGCGCTGCTCGAGTTCAGCCTCGTTTGCGGAGGGCGAGATGAGCACAAACTCGTCTCCACCGATACGGAACAGCATCTCATCGTGCTCCATGGTTTCGGAGAGCGTGCGGCAGATGCTCAGAATATAGCGATTGCCTTCGGCGTGGCCAAACCTATCATTGCAATGTTTGAGATGGTCGATGTCAATATAGGCGCAGGTAAAGGGGTCGCCTTTGCGCCAGAGCTGCTCGACGTGACGGTCGAATCCGTTGCGGTTGCCCAAGTTGGTGAGCGGGTCGATATGGGCGTTGCTCTCAAGCAGCCGGCGCTCTTGTTGCAGGATGGCATGCGTCTTTTGCGGCTGCTCACCAACGGCGCGTAGCCCAGCGGGCAGCGCGGCAACATCGAGTTCGGCGGTCGAGACGCCATTCGCAAGTCGCTGAAGATAGGCAATAATCGATTGCTCGCCCAGGCGATATGACTCGTTCATGATGGATACCCTCCTTGGACGGAACAGCGGTTTGTAGCATATCCCCAATTCGGTTTGAATTGGGGATATAAGTTGGCTAATGGAGGCAAATCCCCCCGCTCGGCGGTGGCGTTTTGCGCGCGAGCGTATCAGTTGTTATTGCCACCATCGAGCAATGCCTCAAAATCCTTCGCCGGCATGGGACGGTAGTAGAGGAAGCCCTGAGCGTAGCGGGCGCCCATTTGTCGTAGCATGTTTGCCTGCTCATTTGTCTCGACGCCTTCAACCACGACGGGCAGATGGAGCGACTGCGCCATCTCGAGCATCGATGACACGCTCTGCGCGCTGCGGCCTTGATCGCGGTCGGTGGGCACAAAGGTGCGGTCGAGCTTGATGACGTCGACGTTGACGTTCTTGAGCATCGCGAGCGTGGACTGGCCGGTGCCAAAATCGTCCATGTAGGTCGAGAAGCCACGGGTGTGCAGATCCGCGGTCAGCTTATCCACGGCCTCGGACTCTCCGGTATAGGCGGTCTCGGTGATCTCGATGTGCATGAGTTCGGGCGGCAGGTTGTACTGGGCGGCGAGCGACCCCATATGCTCGGCGACATCGCAGGCAAGAATGTCTACGCGCGACACATTGAGGGAAATCGGAACCACGCGAAGTCCTCGATTGAGGCGCTCGCGGAGCCACATGGCGACGCCCTGCCAAACATATTTGTCGAGCGTCACTACAAAGCCGCTTTCCTCGAGTGCGGGGATAAACGTTGCGGGCGAAATGAGAGAGCCGTCCTTGTCAATCCAGCGGGTGAGTGCTTCGGCGCCAATAATCTCGCCGGTTTCCATATCGACCTGGGGCTGAAGATAGTACGTGATGCGACCATTTGACAGCGCGTACTGGAATTCGGTCAGCGTGCGGTTGAACACGATTTCGCGCTTGTACTCCTCGGGGCAAAAAATGGCAATGCGCTCCTTAAAGTCGTTTTTTGCGCGCCGATTGGTAAACATGGCCTTTGCCTGCGCATCGATGGTGATCTCCTCATTGGAATCGATGGGGTAGACGCCCATGGACGGCCAAAAACCTACGCCGCCATCATGCCTGGCTACTGCCTCGCGAACGCGGTTGTAGATTTGATGGACGGTGATGTGCTTAAAGGGGATGAGTGCGCAAAAGTCATCTTGGCCCCAGTACCCTGCGACGCCCATGTCGGCATTCTCGATGTCCTTGAGGACCGTGCCCACATCGGCAAGCAGGCGGTCGCCTTCGGCCTGTCCATACCATTCGTTAAACAGGCGCATGTGGCCCATGTCGACCGTGGCGATGCACCAAGCGCCGTCGCGCCTTGCCTCGAGAAAAGCGTTGGCGCGCCGCATAAACTCGCTGGGTCGGTAGAGACCGGTGAGCATATCGATGCGTTCGGCGATTGCGCTTTTGCGTTCGACCTCGGGTATAGGGAGGCTGTCGTTGGGGACAAGCCCGCCGGCTGTGCGGAGGCGACGATCGAGTTCGCCTAAAACGGCGGTCGCCTGATGGGTTAAGTGCTCGTAAAATGCCGGGACGACAAGACAGACGGGAGTAATGGTGTCGCCCGCGATTTGCACAGGAGCGAAAACGGCCTCTTTAAGGTGGCGGGTCAGTTGCTCGAATGCCTCGTGGTCCAAATCGTTGCTGAGCACGACAAACTGGACGCTTCGTGAACGGTAGACCCGGCTCCTGCCGCGGGTGATCGACAGCATGCGGCCCGCGTATTCGGCAAGCATGTTGTCGACAGCCTCGGCCCCGTAGAGCTCGTTGAGCTTTGTCGTGCCACGAACGCGCACCGCTATAAGCCCTGTCTTGCAACGGTCAAGGCGGCAGGTATCGATAGCGTTGACCAGCATGCGCTGCGTTCCGAGGCCTGTGGCGGCGTCGACGGTTTCGGCAAGTGAGTGGTTGACGAGCTCGCCGACATAGAGCGAGGGGACATTTCCGTCGCCGTCGATACGAAACCCGCGAGCACGGCAAAGGACGTAGTCGCCGACGGCGTTGCGCACACGATACTGCATGACTCGATGGTGTTTGGAGCCGTTATAGACTTGGTCGATGTCGTCGGTAAAAGCCTCAAGGTCATCGGGATGGACGCGCGTTTTCCAGTAATCGCGGCAGTTGTCTATGTGCTCCGAGGGAAGGCCGAGATCGCGCAAGGCACCTTGTGACCAAAGGGTGCGATGTTTGTCCAAGTTCTCGATAAAGAAATAACGACCTTCGTTGAGCATCGAAAAGGCGTCGAAAACGCGGTCGCTTATTTCGAAGTCGTCGGCGTGGACTTGCGTGATATTGCGTCGATCGAGGTACACGGCATGACGTAGCTTGTAGTCGTACATGCGATGGTCGGCATCGAGTGTCATGCGATTGGGGGCTTCGCCCAGGGCGGGGTCGGCGTGTGCCACTCCGTAGCTAAACGAGTGGGGCATCTCGGAATCGTTGTTTTTGAGCAGGATCGTTCGGCAGTGTTCCAGACGTTCGGCGAGGTCGTCTTCGGTCGCAATCGTAGATAGGATGGCAAACTCGTCGCCTCCCAGACGAAATGCCGCCTCGTCTACCTTCATATACAGCTTGAGATAAAGGCTTACCTGCAAGATATAGCGGTTGCCCTCGTCGTGGCCAAAGACGTCGTTGCAGTGCTTGAGATTGTCGATATCGATGAACGCCATGGTAACGGGGGTGTCCTGCTCCCAGAGCTCCTCGAGGGAACGGGCAAAGCCGCCGCGGTTGCCAAGTCCGGTAAGCTGGTCGGTAAAGGCGGTCCTAATCAGATCATCCTGACGCTTGAGAAGGTCGCGGACGGTCTTTTCGAGCGTTTCGGTGTAATTGCTGACAGTATCCATGTCGTAAGCGGCTTTCTGAGGTCGGGCGAATTGCGTCGGGCGAGCTCGTTGTGCACACGCGTTGTTGTTCGGCGCTTTGCGTGTATCCAGGCCCCCGCCTTGCTGCGTTGTTGGGTTAATTTACCGGCTAATGTTCGATGTTGATAACTGCTGAGTAGTATAAACAACAGTGCAGAATTATATATGGGTGTACATGCTACGGGCGGCTATTATTCGCCAAACCGCAACGCCTGGGTGCGCATGAAAAATGCGACTGAGACGATATATGTTGACGGGTATACTTGTTCCGTTTGAATTTGCGGGGACGGAGATGGTCGCATGGCACAGTCAAATACGACGCGCACGGTGGGGCTGGCACTCGAGGGAGGCGGCTACCGCGGCATGTATACGGCGGGCGTGCTCGACGTATGGATGGAGCATGGCTTAACTTGCGACCATATGGTGGGTGTCTCGGCGGGCGCGGCGTTTGGCTACAACTTTAAATCGCGCCAGATCGGCCGCGCCATTCGCTACAACAAAGCCTATTGTGCCGATAAGCGCTATGCGAGCGTGACGAGCTGGTTGCGAACCGGCGACATGTTCAATGCCGATTTTGCCTATCACGAGGTGCCCATCGAGCGCGATCCCATCGATTTGGAGACATATCGCGCCTGCCCCATGCGGTTTACGTGCGTGTGTACCGATATCGAGACGGGCAAGGCCGTCTATCACGATCTGCCGTATGGCGACGAGCGCGATATCGAGTGGATCCGGGCGTCGTCGGCAATTCCCGTGGCGACGCGTCCCGTTGCTATTGACGGGCATAAGTATCTGGATGGTGGCGTGGCTGATTCTATTCCCAGCGCATGGCTGTTTGCGCAGGGGTATGACCGCAATATCGTGGTACTCACGCAGCCAGCGGGCTTTGTGAAGCAGCCCAACAGCGTGATGCCCATGCTGCGACGCGTGTTCCGTCACTATCCGGAGTTTGTCGCAGCGCTTGAGCATCGGCATGAGGTCTACAATACCACGCTCGATGACCTGGCACGTCGCGAGGCTGCCGGCGAGATCTTTGTGGTGCGGCCGAGCGAATCGGTGAAGGTGCCGTCGCTGTGTCGCGAGCCCGATGAACTTGAACGCATCTACCAGATTGGTCGCCGCGATGCGGAGGCGACCTTGCCGGCACTGGAGGCATATCTGGCAGAGTAGGGCAAACTGCCGCGTGCTCAGCGGAAAGCGCATCCCAGAATGGACGTCCAAACTGGGATGCGTTTTCCATTGCTGAAGTTATGGGGCCGCGGAGCAACTGCTCGGCTTATGCCTATGCCTGCTGCCAGGTGTCTACGAGCTCCTTGGCCGCGGCGTAGGGGTCATCGGCGCTGCAGACGGCACTCACCACAAAGAAGCCGTCGACGCCGGTAGCCTTGAGCTGCGGAAGGTCGGCCGTCTTGACGCCGCCGCCCACCACGATGGGCACGGGGCTTGCCGCATGGAGCGCGGCCAGGTCCTCAAAGCTCTTGGTGATGATAGAGCCGTCGGCCGCGCGTCCGCAGTCGCGCTTGGTCTCGGTCTCGTGGAGTGGGCCGATGCCAAGGTAGTCGACCAAACTCATATCGGCGGTCTTGACGTACTCGAGCATCTCCTCGCAACGGGCCGAAAGGCCCACGATGGCGTCGGGGCCCAGCAACTTGCGACAGACCTCGACGGGAATATCGCTTTGGCCCACGTGCACACCGTCGACAGCAATACCCTGCTCGCGCGCGGCAAGCACACAGTCCAGACGGTCGTCGATCAGCAAGGCGACCTGACCGGTCTTGCCGGCCTGAGCGATTGCCTGCGCGGCGTCGCCGGTCAGCGCAATGATCTCGCGGGCGCTTGCCACCTTGGAGCGCACCTGGATGCAGGTAAAGCCGGCGTCGAGCGCCTGGGCCACCACATCGCCCACGGGGCGCCCGAGCGTGTTTTCGGGGCCGAGTACCAGATAGGCCGAGATATCAAGGTTGTCGCGGATGCTCATCGTGCTTCCTCCTGCTTTTTGATCTGTGCTTCCATGCGCTCGAGTTTGCCGGTCATGGTGTCGGTAAATCCGGGTCGAATATCGGCTTTGAGCACGACTTCGGTGCGGATGCCCTTGCTCGCCAACACAAAGGTTGCGTCGCGCACGACCTGCATGACCTCGTCCCAGTCGCCCTCGATTTCGGTGAACATGGAGGTGGTGCGGTTGGGCAGGCCGCTCTCGCGAATGACACGCACGACCTCGGCGACCTCGGCGGATAGCTCATCGCCGGTGCCGCACGGGGCGATGGCCACGGCGACGAGCGTGTTCATGCCGGCATTGGTTGCGGGCTCGGACATGGCCTATGCCTCCTCGAGCTCGAGTCGGTTATCGGCGATGTCTTGGGCGGTTGCGCGGTAGAGCTCGTCGATAAAGGCGACCTTAAAGCTTGCCGGGGCGTCGGCGACAGCGGCGGCACGCGTGCCGGCCACGTTGTAGACGGCGGTGCCGCAGACGGCTGCCGTAAACGGGTCGGCGGCGCAGGCATACACGGCCAGCACGCCGCCCTGCGAGCAGCCGCAGCCGGTGATCTTGGACATGAGCGGGCTGCCGCCGTGAGACTTGGCCACCGTCGTGCCGTCGGTGATTAGGTCGACTTCGCCCGAGACCACAACGGCGCCACCGGTGTGGCGAGCGAGCGCCACGGCGGCATCGCGGGCGGCGTCGACCGTGTCGGTGGTATCGACACCACGCACGCGGCTCAGATCAGCCGCCTCGCCCTCAAGACCCCACAGGCCGGCGAGTGCGATAATCTCGGAGGCGTTGCCGCGCACGATGGCGGGCTTGTACTGCTTGAGCTCGTTTACCAGCTGGGTGCGCAGGCTGCCGATACCCAGGCCCACCGGATCGAGCACCCAGGGCTTGCCGGCGTCGTGTGCCGCCTTCGCCGCGCGGGGAATCGTCTGCTCGTAGATAGGGAAGAGCGTGCCCATGTTGAGATAGATGGCGCCGCCGCCGGCAACGAGCGCTTCGCCCTCGTCGGGCAGATAGACCATGGCGGCCGATCCGCCCACGGCGAGCTGTGCGTTGGCGACAAAGTCGATCGTCACCGTGTTGGTGATGGAGCCGGCCATCGGATTGGTGGCGCGAATTTCCTCTACGGCCTTGACCATATGTTGCTTAAGCTGTTCCGAATCAATCACTGCACATGCCTCCTTGGCATAGAAAAGGGGCGCTGTGCATAGACAGCGCCCCTGTAAAGGCGGCATGCTCCCTACGCCAGCATTAACTGACAGGTTCAAAGGATTGGGCCCCATGCCCTCTCAGCCTTGTGGTTTGCACCGCCGGCACTCCCGCATCGAATCTGTTGTTCCCTATACTAGCGCACCTGCCAAAAAGGGACAGGTTTATTTTGGCAGGTCGTTACAATAGGTAGGACCGATACGAATGGGGGCCTTATGATTAAACTTGTGCTGACCGATATGGACGATACACTGATTCCAGCCGGGCATGACGGCGCCAGCGACTACGCCATTGAGGGTGTTCATGCCATGCAGGCGGCGGGTCTGCACTTTGGGCCGGTTTCGGGTCGTCAGCCGTCCGCGATGGGCTGGATGTTCAAAAACCGTTCCGAGTGTTTTTCGACCGGTGCGTTCTGTAACGGCCAGGTGATGTTTGTCGACGGCGAAGTAGTCGCTTCGCGCGCAATCGACAACGATGCTCTGATGCGTTTGGCTGACTATCTGGAGCAAGAGACCGACGATATGTTTCTAAAAGTCTACAGCCTGGGCGATGACTTTTGGGGCAACGATGCCTATTGCGTGACGAGCAATCCCGAGCGTGTGCGTCGCGCTATGGAGTCGGGCGGCAATGCGTGGCTCAAAGGCGAAGAGGCCCCGTGTCGTCCCGTCGTCGATGGCGCGCCGGTGTTTAAGGCGAATATCTGGAGTGCCCGTTCGCGTGAGGAGCTCGCGGAGCTACGCGAGCGCGTTGCCGTTGAGGTGCCGGAACTCTCGCTTGTGTTTCCCAACAACCGAGTGCGCCTGTTCGACATCCTTCCGGATGGTTGGGACAAGGGCTGCGCTGCGCTGGAGCTGGCGCGCGCCTTGGGCCTGACGCCCGACGAGGTGGCCGTATTTGGCGATTCCGATAACGATCTGCCCATGATCGATGCCGTTCCCAACTCCGTTGCAGTCGCCAATGCCAATGAGGCCGTCACGTCTGCCGCGCGCTGGCATATCGGCGCCGCGGCAGATGATGCGGTCGCCGGGGCTCTGCATCAGATTGCCGCCTGCGCCGCGACGGGGGAGATGCCGCCGTTTATGCGTCAGGAGGGTGCAGCCGACGCGAATTTCGCGAACAGCTAAGGAGACAGCCATGAAGCTCCAGCAGCTCAGATATGTCGTCAAAGTTGCCGAATGCGGCAGCATTACCGAGGCCTCGCGCCGTCTCTTTGTGTCGCAGCCTTCGATTACCGCGTCGATTCGCGATCTCGAAAACGAGATGGGTGTGCACATCTTTGAGCGCACCAACAAGGGCGTCATTGTGTCCGAGGAAGGCGAGACCTTCTTGGGCTATGCGCGCCAGGTACTCGACCAGGCCGACCTGCTCGAGGGCAAGTACAAGGGCGCATCCGAGCAGGTGCCGCACTTTAGTGTGAGCTGCCAGCATTATTCCTTTGCCGTCAACGCGTTTGTCGACGTGATCCGCGAGTTCGATGCCGCGCGTTACGACTTCACCCTGCGCGAGGAGCAGACTCACGAGATTATCGAGGATGTCGCGCATATGAAAAGCGAACTGGGCATCCTGTACTTATC
>CABUVC010000056.1 GCA_902494855.1 uncultured Collinsella sp. | reverse complement strand
ATGATGTTGTTAAGCGAATATCTCCTATATAGATACTGATTTGCTAGTGTTTGAAAACGCCCGCCTTCGATCTGCCTTAGCTCTTCTTGGATCTGATTTATTTGGGACATTTTGCTCCTCGCGATAAATTCGCCTTTTGATTTCTCTTTTCTTACTCTAGTCCGCCTACCTCAGCAAGCCTTACAAGCTCGAGGGACGAGTCGACGACGTCCTCGAAGTCAAGCCCCGCCGCATAGGCCCTCGGATAAGGCGAGCGGAGGGCGCGTGACCCCGTCGGAAATGGCCGCCGTTAGGTGCGTGTTCGAGAGCTGCGCGGCGGAGCTGGATGGAGCCTGGGCAAGGCATTAGGGCATCCTCGTCCTTGTCGTAAGACTGCCATTAGAAGATCTTCTGCAAATCCTAAGCCACGTTTCAACTTGGCAACAGCTGCGGATCCTAGATATCGGCAAGACATTCGAGACTCTTGGATATGGCGTCGAAATAGATCCTTTGGTAATACTCCATGGTCTCGACCTTGCCGATCTCCGATCCGAGCCTCTTGGCCCAAGCTACGAGGGCCTTCCTGTCCTCGCCCTCGAGCGAGGCCGTGCACGACCTCATGTGGTCGCCCGGAAAAAGGACACTGTGCACAAGCCGAATATCTTCGGGAGGCATCTTCTCCATCGCCCTCGCGAGGAGGGAAGTGTCGAGGGAAATGAGCGACAGGATGGGTTCCGACCAGTCATCTGATTTCGAGAAAGCCAGATAGAGCTTCGTCGCGAATTGGTCGGGGGCGTTTATCAGGACGTTGCCAAGAGACTCCGACTCCCGTTCGCGTAGCGTCGTCAAGGCGAGCTCCCTCAGCCTGTCGACCTCCTCCAAAGCCGGAATCTCATGCGCTTCGCTCGAGTCGAAAGGGATCTCCTGCCATTCGACTCGATTCTTTCCGATTGACCTCACTGCAGACTCGGGATCCCGTCCAATGGAGGATTCCATCGCCTTGACGAGCGGCGCGACCCCTTCGGGAAAGGCGTCAGCAAATTCCCCCGCAATGCCTTTGACGGCACGCAGGACGTCGGGATAGACGTCGAACGACAAGCCGCGGCTCCCGTCCCCGGGGACAATCCCGGCGACTAAAGTCTCCACCATGCCAAGGACATCGGCATCGCGGAAAGTGGCGTGTCTGATGCCTTCGATACATTCAATAGCTTTCCGCGCGGCCGGCCCGTCGGGATGAAAGGTCGCAAGGTAATCTTCCAGGCAGGAACGAACATGCTTGGAATCGACCCCCTCACACCTCTCGAAAAAGCGGGGGATGAAGTCCAGAGCGGCGTATTTGAGCCGGCGCGACTCGAAAATGCCACCCCTAAGGATGGAATCCTCCCGGCTTGACGGAGGCCCGATGCGCATCCCCTTCGCCGCCCCCGCTGCAAAGCCGAAAGCCTCTTTGAAAACTGCCCTGGCAGACTCCGGGTCGGTGGGTTCAGCGAAGAACCCGGATTCCTTCATCCCGACCAGCACGGGGCGCATCTTGCTGAGGGATCGCAAGTTCGGCGATTCGCTTCCTTCAATCGCCGAAACGGCGTCCTCGAGCGCGCCTGGGTAGATGCCGCCCAGCACGCCTCCCAGAACGCGTTCCACAACCGAGCCGACCGAGGGCCTGAACCGGCACTTCCGCCAGACGGTCTTCTCGATGAGGCTCTCGTACTCCCTGGTCGTCCCCTTCTCCCCCTTCGGTCCTAGCCCTTTCCTCCACTCATCCTCGTTGCAGACGAGGAGGACCTTCTTCCTGCAGCCAACGACGAGGTGGTCGACCGCCCCGAGCAGCTCGCGAATGCCCATGTCGCACCTCTCCACGTCGTCTATGACGAGGAGGGTCTCGGGGCCGATGATGAGGTTCACGGCATTCAGCGGCGCCATCTTGAGATCGACGCCCGCCTTCTTCTCCAGCTCCCTGATCTTTTTCCCGAGGAACGATATTCCCGTGTCCTTGGCGAACCCGACGAGTGAATCCCACCTGCCCCTCTCCCCGCCGGCCGCGCACCCTATGGCGTATTTCGAGATGAAACCAGACTCAATCGCCCCGCAGAGCTCCGCTAAGTCCTTGGCGCCGTAGGCGGACGCCACCACGACGGGATGCCGGCTCTCATCCTCCTCCAGCTTCTCGGTCAGTGCGTGCTCGACAAAGTAGGTTTTCCCGCATCCCCATTCCCCGGTAAGCATGAGGGCGTACGAGTTCTCCTTGTCCTCGATGTACTCCCTCACGACGCCGATGATGTCATCCTCGTTCACCTTGGTCGCTCCTTGTCCGCCATCGGTTTCCACCCTTACCTTTCCTATGGCCAGGCGAGGGCCTACTCCAGCGCTTTCGGATCCCATTCGAACCCTTCGGCCTGCCGCCTTATCGCCGGGTCGATGCACTTCTTGACGAGCTCAAGCGCCGCGGCCGCGCGGTGCAAGCTAGTGGATGACCATTTCAAACAAATCTTTCGCGATAAAATCAACGCGCTTCTTAACGTCAAAACAACCATTCGCATAGCGTTTAGCAAAAGCTCTTGTAGTGGCATAACGCGATTCAGCGTATATGGGCAGCTTTTCCTTAAGCGATTTGTCTTTACATTTCGCGTTAAGTCGCTCTTCTAGCATGAGCAAGTTCCCAATAATCGAGTTTTCCTGAGCCTGCGAATCCGGAAGAATGTGCTCTATTGTGAATGCCTCAGAAACCCTAACACCAGACTTAAGCTCCTCGAGCAAGGCAAGGACCAACTTGCAGCGATCCTTCAACTTTGTTTCGCTATACAACGGCCACGAATGAGACCATCCAAGCGAAAGGAGATTAATTCGAAATGTTTCTTCTGAAGGCAGTTTTTCGTTAAAACTATTTTTCCACTCATCTAACACTTGCTGGGTGCAGTTCAACTCGATTGCGTATGAGTGTTTCACGATCGAATCCGATAGGTGGTTCGACTCCATTCCCCCGATTATCTTATAGCAAATATAGAACCGGTAAATAAATCCAATCGCATCATCATACTGCTCGCTCGTTAGCTGCTCTATTTCGCGAGCGTGCATTAAACTCATAAGAAGCGGCCTGAAGACGCGGACATTGTGTGTTCTTAAGAAACTCAAGATTTCCGCATTTCTGTCATCGCTGGTTGGCTCGACAATCTCTGCATAATATCCGGCTTTTAGCCTTAAATCATAGAGAAGATCAGCAGCCTTCTTTGGATCCGTAAAATCCCTTATTTTCTTATATGCTCCATCCTTGTCGCCTTGACCTAGGCGATATTTTTGAATTGCGTAGTGACGCAAAAAAGCTTTCATGTTCGAGCCGACTGTTGCTTCAATTTCCGACCATACCTGTTTTGCATCATCGCGCTTTTCTATAGGATGGATATAGCGCATAATATAGTTCTTCAGAAGCTCATGGTCCTCAAGCTCGATACCTCGCGCATTCAATATTTCGAATATTGTGTACGAATCTTCCTCAGACGATGATTTGATGTTTACATATGCGACAGAAATGACCGCATCCCTGAAGGCCAGCAACTCCTCATCCTTCATCTTGGCGAAACTTGCACTGAAATATTGGAAGGCTTTAACGATCAGTTCGTCTTTTGATCCGGACGCGCGTTTGCTCTTCGAGAAAGCCACAGCAGACATGGCAGCCGCATCTTCAGGAGAGATAGCAATTACTCCTTCGACGATCCTCGTTAATGATAAATGATTCTCCGGAGCGACGATCGCGTGCTCAACATCCTTAGTATCTATCGCCACTAGATATTTTTTTGTGCCATTAGCGTGGTTAATCATATTCCTTTTCTTGAAAGCGAACATGAGGCTAGACAGCAAGAGCGTTAGGGTAATAACTCTTTGTTGACCATCAATTATTGTAAAAACCCCGAGGCTGTCTTCTTCTTCTTCCTCCATCAGCACTATCGAACCGATGAAATGCGACGTAGCAACTTCCTCTGTCACAAGCTTGATGTCTTCGAATAGATCTTTCCAGTTATGCTCATCCCACACGTAAGCGCGCTGATTGCGAGGGATTCTATAGATTGAGTCATTAAGCAGCTTTCCAACCGTACTCTGACGTGCTTCAAATGCCATGTTGATCCCTTGCCTTCGCAATAGTTTTGTCGGCCTTGCCGCCTCTCGGCGTCACCAACGCCTTCGCTACAATAAAAGTCGGCACATCGCCGAGCAGGGCCGCCTTTTCGCTCGCGAACATGCCGACTGCCCCAATCAATCTCCGTCGCTGCCATCATCGTCGATTAACCAACATGTCAGCAGCAGGCAATCGTCACGTCCACAGTCCATTCTATATGCCGGCTGAGCATGGGGCGCATCTTAATCGCCAAGATATCCAGGAAGCCCGAGCTTCCAGGGAAATGCCTTCAGACGCCTTACGTTGGGTAGGCCCCCTACAGAGATCTATTGGCCGTGCACCGCAAACAACGCGTTAGGCCGTTGCACGCAATCGGCCAGCCACCCAGCATCCCCAATCCGCGTCACAACTCCCTACCCCGCTCCAGCCATCGTCATCTCCATACAGTGTCCAAACCCACACCAATAAAACCAACCCACGCAACAAGCAGCCCTCGCTTAGCAACCCAAACACCACCACAAGCCAGCAAGCAATCACCAGTCTGCGTTCGCAACATCGCTTGGAACGGCAAATGCTTACCGCGCCCTTGAAACACGCCAAACTCGTCTACAACCTGCGGTTTTTCGTTTATACTGCAATCGTTGAAATGCCGGTACGCTTGCAGAATCGTACCTGTTCCGATTACAGACGATATGAGCAGGACATAAAAACATTGAGAGCCCCTGCTGCATGAAAGACCGCGGATTAGGCCGACAATGGTGAGTGTCTAATTCAGCCGCGGCGGCCACGCCGCATTCATGGAAGGGGCTCCCATGCTCGATACTACCACCTTCGTCGGCCTCGACGTCCACGCCCGCTCGATAAAGGCCGTCTCCCTCGACGTCATGACCGGGGAGGTGCGCGCCGCGACCTTCGGCTACGACGCCGGCGCCGTCGCGGAGTGGGTGCGGTCCGTGGACCCAAAGGCCAGGTGCGTGTACGAGTCCGGGGTCACGGGGTTCGACCTGCAGAAGAGGCTCTCCGGCCTGGGGGTCGACTGCGTGGTCGGCGCCGTCTCGAAGATGATCAAGCCCAGCGCGGACAGGCGCAGGAAGAACGACCGCAACGACGCCGAGTTCCTCGCCCGCATGCTGTCGGTCGGCAACGTGGTCGAGGTGTGGGTCCCCGACGACGAGTGCGAGGCCGCCCGCGACCTGACCAGGGCGCTCGAGGACGCGAGGGACGACCTCTCGCGCTCGAAGCAGCGGCTCTCCAAGTTCCTGCTAAGGCACGGGCTCGTCTTCGACGAGAGGACGCCCACCGGCCGCAGGAAGGGCAACTGGACCCGGGCGCACTGGTCCTGGATCGAGTCGATTAGGTTCGCGGAGGGGGCCGACGAGGAGGTGCTCGCCTACTACGTCGACGCGGTCAGGCGGGCGGCGGAGGAGAAGGCGAGGCTCGAGGGGCTCGTCGAGGCCGAGGCCCGCAAGCCCAGGTGGAGGAGGAGGGTCGACTCCCTGCGCTGCCTCAAGGGCGTCGACACCGCGACGGCCGCCGACCTCGTGTTCGAGGCCGGCGAGTTCTCGAGGTTCGGGAACGCCCGCTCGTTCGCCGCGTGGGTCGGCCTGACGCCCTCCGAGCACTCCAGCGGGGAGAGCGACCGCAGGGGCGCGATCACCAAGGCCGGCAACAAGCACCTGAGGAAGACGCTGGTCGAGGCCGCGTGGCACTACCTGACGTGCTCGGGGCGGCCGAAGGACCTCGCCAAGGGCCAGGCCCCGGACCGGGGCGCCCGCAGGCATGCCGCCAAGGGCGTGCGGAGGCTGGTCGAGAGGCGCGGGGCGCTGCTCGCGCGCGGGGTCCACGGCAACAAGGCGAACGTCGCCACGGCGCGCGAGCTCGCCTGCTGGGTGTGGGCGGTCGGCCTCATGGCCGAGGAGGCGTAGGGGGCGGTCCCCCGCACATAAGCCAGTCACCCCGGAAGCGGTTCGATCCGAAGCCGTTGAGGCGAACCTCAGGTCCCTTTTCTGCGAGCGCCCAGGGCGCCACACGCGTGCACAGACTGTCGGTTCGACGTAGAAGCCTCAGCCGTAGCAACGGATTGCCCAGCGAGAGATCGCCGCGGGCGGATATTAAACTGCAAAGACGAGCGTCGGTAAGACACGCCGAGGTCGCCGCGGACGGGTTGATATAGGGAGAGGGCCTGACCCCATATCGTTGGGGCCAGGCCCGATTTTGCCTCTTGACAATGTCCTGCTCATATTAAATGCCGGTACGCTTGCAGAATCGTACCTGTTCCGATTACAGAAAAGGGGCCGTCATGCGTAAGCCTGCCTCCTGCGTCCTTTCCATCGCGCTCTCGCTCGTAATGACGGTTGGTTTTATCCCGTCACCCGCGCTTGCCGAAATCGCCAGTGCGCCAGAACCCGCCGCGCAAAGCGCCGGCAAACCTAACGAGAGCCCAGCCGAAACCACGTCGGGCCAAGCCCGGGCAAACGATCAAATCAGCGCCGCCTCCGGCACCAATGTAACGGCCAACGCAACGCAGCCGATCGACGCCAGCATGTTCAGTATCGAGGACACCGACATTCGCTACACGGGCAATCCCGTGATGCCCACCGTCACGTCGTCGACCGTGCCGAGCGACCAGTACACTGTCGCCTACGAGAACAACGTAGCCATCGGTCAGGCGACCGCCGTTGTGACCGCCGACGACCAGAACTACAGCGGCACCTGCGCGATCCCATTTGAAATCAAACCGGCGAACGCGGCCGCGAACTACCAGCACAGCACCACCGCGCAAAGCGGCGACATCACGCTCACCGTCCAATGGAACGACCCGAGGCTCGGCCAGGAGACCACGTTCCATGTGACTGCGACGGGCGGAAGCGGTGCGTACCAATTCCGCATGGACGCACCGACGTATATGGATCCCGACGGTAGCAGCGAAAGCGTTGCCGACCCCAGCCGTAACCAGTGGCAGCAATACACCGGCGAATGCACATCGCACGACTACCAGTTCGAAATGACCGCTAGCGGCACCTATTACCTGCGCTTTTACCTGATGGATAAGGCGGCCGGCGTGTACTATCTGCGCTCAAACGTGTTTGCGAGCGCGAACGACGACGCCTATCCGGCGGTCAGCGCCATCGTGAAGTCCGCAGTCGACAAATGCAGCGCCGATACCGACGGGTCCGACTACGCCCGCGCCCTGTGGCTGCACGACTGGACTCTTGACCAGCTGGAGTACGACCACAGCCTTAACTGGTGCTCGGCCGAAAGCGGCCTCACCCGCCACCAGGGCACCTGCGAGAGCTACCAGCGCATCTACTCCAAGCTCCTTGACGCTGCGGGCATCGCCAACGGCCGCATCACCGGCAACGGCCACATCTGGAACGCCGTAAAGATCGACGGCAAATGGTGCCAGATGGACCTAACCTGGGACGACACCAGCGACAACTGGTACGGAGACCTGGACCAGCGCCATCTGTACTTTGGCCTGACCGACGAGCTCATGACAATCGCCCACTCCGACCACACGGCCAACTACCAGAAGGACGGCCACGCCTACCGCTCGACCGACCTGTCCAACAATTACTTTGTGCGAAATGGCAAGGCCGATGAATGGGCAGAAAAGTACGCCGACCGCATTCAGCAGCACCTGGATGCCAAGGAAGAGAGTTTTTCCATCGCTGCTGATAACCAGTCCATCCCGCAGAGCATCTCGGGGATTCAAAACGGAATCGTTGCGTATGCGATGAATCAAATAGACTGGAAGACCGCTAGAAACAAAGACTATCTATCGACCGAGTCGAAGGTCGAGATGACGTCGAGCAGCAGCTGAACCGCGACAGGGACTCGACACCTGCTCGGTGGAGGCCGTCCCCCCAGGCGGTGAAGGTGAGGGGGATCCAGCCCGAGGGAATGTAGGAATGCGATAGGAAAGTCATAGATGCGGGCGTGCTGGCTAAAATGGGTCGGCCGGGATTGGTCAATCTCGGCCGACTATATTTGGCTAAATTATTCCATCGCTAACACAGAAATCTCGCTGATGTTTACTGGTGTTTCCGAAAACCCCAACAAAATATGCGCGGCATGCTAGCCCGGTGCTGCTTTTGGACCCTATCGCCTGCTCCCAGTGAGGCTCCGCTACGCCCCCCATCGCCCACTATGTGCAATCGCGCGCATGTCCATGGCAAGCGCACCAATACCCATGGCGGTCATCGCAGAAGCCATGCGGCCTCAAGCAACAGCCGCGCAACAGGCACAAACTAAGACAGCAATAAGCGATACTGACAAGGCCGAAGGGACCACAAGCTCAAACACCACCGACTCAAGTGATTCCGCAGTAGATGTCAAAAGAGACAACAACGCCGCCCCCGTCAGCGCGACCAGCGCAACCGACAGCACCATCCCCCATTAGCTTCCTCATCGAGCAGCGCGCTGGACGCCTCCTCGATGGTCTTACTCGGAGGAGTCTTCATTTCCTTGCACAGCAGTTCCTCGTCGACCGTTACGTTGTTCGCAAATTCGGCACGTATCCCTTTCGTCTGTGATTCGCTGCTTAGCCGCCAGAGACCACATGACAGAGCGCGGACCGTGTTCCGTCATGTGGTTGTCAATTTCCAAAAAAAACTTGACGTTACCAGTGATGCGGTTTCAAACAGTTAAAAAGGGGTATCGACCCACGCCGATACCCCTAATGCAAGCACGCTTTAATCCAATTAAGCCATTATCAATACTGCTTTATCGGATCAGCGTACATCGTGAATTGAAAGCCAATCCAGCATCCTATTGAATCTCTCTATAAACTAGATCCCGTTTTTCGTGAAATAGCATATTCGCAGGTACATCTTTAAGAACAACGCTATTCGCAGCGATGACCGCATTATCGCCAATGGTTACACCTTTAAGCACCACGACATTCGCGCCAAGCCAGACGTTGTCGCCAATATGCACGGGCGCAGTCGTAGTCGGCTGGTCCCGATACATGACTCCATTCTGCGATATACCGTGGTCGAAGTCATACACGTGGACGTTTGGACCAAATAGGCAGCCTCTGCCAATCTCAATTCGTTCATGAGCAATCAGGACGCAACCGTAATTGAAAGACGTTCGCTCACCGACGCTAATAACGCCTTTATCCGATACACGACAATTAAACGGTCGCCTGAAAGCCTTCGTCATGGCTATCTGACCAGGAAATCT
>CABUVC010000055.1 GCA_902494855.1 uncultured Collinsella sp. | reverse complement strand
GACCGTTCGGCATGCCGGCCCGCTCAAGGGATGTGAAATTAATAACGCTCGAAGAAGGCAAGCGCGTTGTCGCTGCAGAGCTTTTGCATCACGGTCTTGCCAAAATGCTTGGAAAGCATGTTCTGGAACTCGGGCATCTTGCTGGCATCGGAGAGGAAAGCGGGCACAGTGGCGCCGTCCCAGTCGCCGCCGAGCGCGATGACGTCCTCGCCGCCCAGGTCGAGCCAGTGCTCGATATGTGCCGCCAGCTGGTCGAAGGTGACGTCTGCGGCGGTCTTGTCGGTTGCGTCGTTGGAAAGGAACTCGCTGCAGTAGTTGAGGCCAACGATGCCACCCATGTCGCGAATGGTGCGGAACTGGTCGTCGGTAAGGTTGCGTTTGGCGCCGCAAACCGCACGGGAGTTGGAGTGGCTGGCGACGAAGGGACGCGTGGCGCGGGCGGCGACCTCGTCAAAGCACTCATCGTTGAGGTGGGAGACGTCAAGTACCATGCCGGCGTGCTCCATCTGCGTAAGCGCCTCGATGCCGGCGGCGGTGAGGCCGGCGTGGGTGTCGTGGCCGCTCGCGAGCGGTCCCTGCGCGTTCCAGCTGAGTGATGACATGAGTACGCCCAGGCTCTTGAGCACCTCGATCAGCGCGGGGTCTTCGGCAAAGAACGTCGCGTTTTCGATGGTGTGGATGCAAGCGACCTTGCCGTCCTTGAGCACAGGGCGAATGTCTGCCGCGCTGCGTACGTTGACCATGCGGTCGTGGTTGAGCATTGCCTGGCCGCTCATGTGCGCCATGATCTGCGCCTGGAAGCGCGCAGCGTGGGCGGTGGGAATCTCATCGGGGACAAACGTGGCGAAGCACTGTGCCCACGGCGTGTTGCCGATCTTTGCGAGCGAGATGGCGCAGGCGTTGCCCTCGATGAGGTCGAAATCTTGCGGATGCGTTTCGTCGCCGGGGAAATAACCGTCGGTGCCGGCGGTAAAGCGCAGGTCGAGATCGAGCGTGGCCCAGCCGATGCGGTCGGCGGTGTCGCAGTGTAGGTCAAATACGGGATATGCCATGGTTCCTCCGGTTGCAGCGTTTCTTTGCAAACTGTCTTTGAATTGTATGACTAGGGTATAGTTAGCGCCATATGTTCACGGCGGCCCGCGTTGTGCGCCGCCCTTATCACGGAGGTTACCATGTCCAACCAGGGCAAGAAGGTCAAGACTCATTATCGCGGCACGCTCGACGACGGCACGCAGTTCGATAGCTCCTACGATCGCGGCGAGCCGCTGGAGTTCACCTGCGGCGCCGGTCAGATGATCAAGGGCTTCGACGCCGCTGTTGTCGACATGCAGGTGGGCGAGAAGAAGACCGTGCACATTCCTGCTGCCGATGCCTACGGCGAGCACAACCCCGAGATGGTTATTACCTTCCCGGCCGAACAGGTTCCCAACATCGAGCAGATCGAGAAGGGCATGAAGCTTTTCCTGTCCACGCCGAGCGGCATGCCCGTCCCCGCCGTGGTCATAGACGTAACGCCCGAGGCCGTGACGCTCGACGCCAACCACGAGCTGGCCGGCAAGGACCTCAACTTTGATATCGAGCTCGTTGAGGTCGAGGGTTAGAGTATGCCTGAACGCTTGGTTTCGACGACATGCTTGGGAAATCTCAACGATCCGTCCTATGAACTCCTGCTTCGCCGGAAGTTGGGCGGCGTCTTTGAAGTTGACGAGCTGCTGCTCGATTGGGACCAGGCTGATGTATGCGCGCTTGTGGGCGTGACGGAGCTGGGGCGCACGGTCGATGTTCGGCTGGATGCTGCCGACGGCGGTCGTTTTACCGACGGCGACGTGCTCGCCATCGACCGTTCGGGCATGGTGCCCGTGGCGGTTGTCGTGCGCCTGCGCAGTGCCGAGGTTTATTTGGTCGAAGTTGACCGCATGGACCCGATTGCGCTCGCGCGTGCGTGTTGGGAGATCGGCAATATGCACGCGCCGCTTTTCCGAGGCGATTCGGACGAGTATACCGTGCGCATGTATACGCCGGTGCAGCCTGTTTTGGGCCGCATGCTCCGGGGCGTCGAGGGCGTTCGGCTCTCGGTGGTTACCCGTGAACTCGATGCGGACCGGCGCTTTGCGTCGAGTGCGGCGGATGCCGTCGTGAGCATGGCTCCCGACTTTACCATCGTAAAAAAGACGCGCGGCTAAGCGCGTGTATACGCAAGGCGGGCTTTGAGGGGCGACCAATCAAGGTCCGTCTTGCTGTTGATAGGAGGCTTTGGGGAAGCATATGGGTCTTGAGGGAATCAAGCTGATTGCATGCGATTTGGACGGCACGTTGCTGCATCCGGGGGAGCACGAGCCGCGTTCCGAGGCCTTTGAGCTCATCGATGAACTGCATCGTCGCGGCATCGTGTTTATGCCGGCGAGCGGTCGTCAATATGCGAGCTTGCGCTACCTGTTTGCCCCGGTGGCCGATGAGCTCGCCTATGTATGCGAAAACGGAGCCCTAGTGATGAACGAGGGGCGTGCCGTTGTCAAGCGTTCCATGGAGCGTAGCCTTGCTATGGATATCGCGAATGCCGTGGTTGCGTATCCCCATGCCGACGTGACCCTTTCGTGTGAGGGACACCTCTACACCATGAGCGGCAACGATGCGTTCGTCGACCATTTGCGCTATGAGGTCCACTGCGATGTGGCGGTGGTCGACCGTCCTGAGGACATCGACGAGGACGTCATTAAGATTGCCTTCCAGACGCCCGAGGTGGATCAGCCGGCGGCCCTGGAGTATTTTGAGCGCCTCTTTAGCGACCGTGTCGACGTGATGACGTCGGGAACCGAGTGGACGGACTCTATCGGCTTTGATTCGGGTAAGGGCTCCGCGCTTGCCGATTACGGTCGTGCCCTGGGAATTTCGCCCGACGAGATGATGGCGTTTGGCGATAACGAAAACGACCGCGACATGCTCAACGTCGTGGGCCATCCTTATCTAATGGAGAGCTGCAATCCCTCTATGCGTGGCATCAACGACCGCGTCCGCTACGTGCGCACGGTCGAAGAAGAACTGCGCCGCCTGCTCGCCGAGTAGATATATGTGGCATGCCTAGGAATCTCTTTTTGCTGCAGAGTGCAGAAAGGTGGATTTTAAGGCATGTCCCGAACATCTACCGGCAGTCGGGGCAGAGACCCTCGAAGATGGTGTAGTGCGACGTGACGTGCCAGCCGATTTGCTCGGACGCTTTGGCGTCGAGCTGGGCATCGAAGGGGAGCGGCACGTCGATGACGCGGCTGCACGAGGTACAGATGATATGTGCGTGCGGCTCGATCGTGCGATCGAAGCGGCTGCCGCCCGGCGTCTTGATGGAGAGGATCTCGCCGGCGTCGGCCAAGAGATTGAGATTGCGGTAGACCGTGCCGCGGCTGATCTTGTCATCCTGTTCGCGCACGGCGTTGTAGATTTCGTCGGCGGTGGGATGGTTATAGCTTTGGCGCACGGCGTCAAGAACCAGCTTTCGCTGCCTGGTATTCCTTCTTTGCACCGCCATGCGCCTCGCCTCTTTTCTATCAACGGTCGTAGGTAAATGATACCGTATTTAGCACACAATACTAATAACGAGGCGTGAAACCGTCTTCATTGGCAAGTGGGGCTCGGGCCTGGGCGTCTACGAGGCGAAAACGCGTTCCCATACGCTCGTAGGAGGCATGAAGCGCCTCGAGATGAGATAGGATATTTGCCGGAGCCCCCTGTATCTCCATCTCGACTGAGCCGTCTTCCATGTTACGCACCCAGCCGGTGAGCGCGCGTGCCTGCGCGAGGTTGGTGTTGGTAAAGCGAAAACCGACGCCCTGGACTTGCCCTTCCCAGCGCAGGAAATAGCGCAGGGGAGCGTCTTGAGTGGCCTCGTCGCTTGCGAGCACAGTAAGCCTGCGGCGTAGCTCGAGCTCGACGTTTGATGGTTTTTGAGGCTCTCGACTGCCGCCGGTGACGCTGGAGAAGAACGTATCGAAGAGACCCATCGCTATGCCTGCTTGCCTGCGTCGGCCGGGAAGGTTATGCCGGCCTGCTGGCGCACGGCATCCATGATACGCAGCGAGACGAGCGTGACATCGCGGTAGTGGCCAAGCTCGTGGCGTCCCGCCGGGGTCTCCCAAATCTCTTCCTTAACGTTATCGATGCCGTCGATGGCGGTGATAAAGTCCGCGAGCTCGTATTCCATGGTGTTGCTTGACTTGGGAAGGTCGAGCGCGCGTCCGTTGCCGCCTTGCTCGCGCGGCGCCTCGGTCGCCGATCCGCGTACGACATCGCCGCGATAGTCGATACGGACGTTGCGGGGCGTGGACAGATGGTCAATCTGGATAGTGCCACGCTCGCCTTCGATCTGCGAGGGCAGCAGGTCATTCGTAATTTTGGAGTGCGCGAGCTCGACGGAGATGCGGCCTCCGCCATAGCTGGCGAGGATGGAACCGCAGCCGTCGATGGGGCCGTGCGTGAGCTGTCGCGTGGTGGGGTCGAGCAGCGTGGTCATGCTGGTGAGACCGGAGGGCATGCCGAAAATCTCGACCATGGGCTCGACGGTGTAGACGCCAATGTCCATGAGGGAACCCGATGCCATATTGCAGTCGAAGATATTGGTGGCGCGTCCCGCGAGAATCTCGTTGTAGCGCGAGGAATACTTGCCAAAGCGCAGCGAGGCGCGGCGAATGGGCGCAATTTCGCCCAGAGCGTCCTCAATGGCGTGGAAGGCGGGATCGTGGAGGGGACGCATAGCCTCGAGGGCCACGACACCTGCTGCCTCGGCAGCGCGAAAGACCTCGAGCGCCTGCGCTTCGGTGGCGCAGAAGGGCTTTTCGACGATGATATGCTTGGCACCGGCGATGCAGGCAAGGGCCTGCTCGTAGTGAAGTGCGTTGGGGCTGCCGATATAGACGGCGTCGACGTCGGCGGCTGCCGCAAGCTCATCGAGTGACGTAAAGTTTCGCTCACCGCCGTGCTTAGCGGTGAAGGCGGCGCCGCGATCTGCATCGCGCGAGAGCGTGCCCACAAACGCGGCTTGGTCGTTGGCGTTGACGACTTGGATAAAGTCGTCGGTGATCATGGATGTGCCGATGGTCGCGATGCGCAGCATACGTCCCCCTTGCGTTGTTTGGTCTACAGGATGAGTGTAGCGCGTGGGGATATAAAGCTGTGCGAAAACGCTATTACAGGTCGCTCTCGTTAAAGCCGGTGTCGATATCGAGGTTGCTGCCGTCGGCCGCCGTGGTGGCGAGCTCATCGCAGCGCTCGTTGAGCTCGTGACCGGCGTGACCCTTAACCCAGATGAACTCAACCTTGTGCTTGCTTTTGGCGGTGAGTAGGCGCTCCCACAGGTCGCGGTTCTTGACGGGCTGCTTGTTGGCGGTTTTCCATCCGCGCTTTTTCCAGCCGTCGATCCAGTGCTTGTTAAAGGCGTTGACGACATACTGCGAATCGGAATGGACTTCGACCTCGCAAGGGCGGTTGAGCGCCTCGAGCGCCACGATGACCGCCATGAGTTCCATGCGGTTGTTGGTGGTCTTGGCGTAGCCGCGCGAAAGCTCGGAGGTGAAGGTCTTGCCGGCGGGGTTGGTGTATTTGAGCACGGCGCCGTAGCCGCCGCGTCCCGGATTTGATCGGGCCGAGCCGTCGGTGTAGATGATGACCTTCACATGGTTCCTTTCGTTGGGTACGTTTCGTGTGAGTGACCATTGTAGCGCCATGCCCGCCGGGGGCTAGCAATCTACGATTTCTACCCCGTCTTCCGACAGTTAGTTGGCACGGATGATGCGGTTGAGCTCGTCGAGGTATTGCTGCAAGAGGGGAGAGGGCTTGCGCTCGTCGTGCATGATATAGCCTACGTGCATCGTTGGGGCGTCTGCTAACGGGATCGATGCCATACCCCATTGCATTTCATTGGAGAGGACACCGGTCGACAGGGTGTAGCCGTTCGACGTGATAAGTAAGTTAGTAAGTGTTCCGCGGTCCGAGATTCGT
Source organism: uncultured Collinsella sp. (assembly GCA_902494855.1). Lineage (GTDB taxonomy): Bacteria > Actinomycetota > Coriobacteriia > Coriobacteriales > Coriobacteriaceae > Collinsella. Next base: position 3,381 of record CABUVC010000055.1, on the reverse strand, counting down.
ATGTTGCGGTCGCAAGGGATATAGCTAAAAGGTTCCTCGGCGTAATAGAAGGAGCTCGAGGTGCCTTGCTCAAAGCTGTAGCGCGTATAGGGTGTAAGGTCGGCAAGGGACAGCTGCGGGCGGCGGGCAAGCGGGTGGCGCTCGCTAACAAAGACGTGGACCGTCGCGTCGAATAGGGGATGGAAGCTTGCACGGGCATCGGCGAAGGCCTTCTGCAGAACGCGGGCGTTAAAGTCGTCCAGATAGAGGATGCCGATGTCGCTGCGAAACGCGCGGACGTCATCGATGATCTGCGACGTGGTGGTCTCGCGCATGATGAATTCGAACTTGCTGTCCCGGCAGCGCTCGACGACGTTGACGAAGGCCTCGACCGAAAAAGCGTAATGCTGGGCCGAGATGGCAAGGCGCGCCTGGGGCGTGCCGCCGTCCTCGTAGCGGGCCTCGAGCATATCGGCCTGCTCTACGACTTGACGCGCATAGCCCAAAAGCTCGGTGCCGTCGTTGGTGAGCGTGACGCCGCGGCTGGAGCGCGTAAAGATCTCCAGATGGAGCTCCTGTTCCAGGCTTTTGACGGCGTTTGAGATGTTGGACTGAGCGGTATAGAGGCGCTGAGCTGCGGCGTTGATTGAGCCGGACTCTGCCACGGCGATCAGAAAACGAAGCTGCTGGAGGGTCATCGACGCAATCCTTCCGATTGTTATCTATAAAAACGATAACAGGTTAGCGCTTTTAAGTGATTGACCGAGGGAAACAATGCTCGTACTATTCAAAACACACAAAGGCGGTAGGTAATTAAGCCAACCACGGAACCGGGATGCGAAAGGAGGCCCGCATATGAATTGCTTACCAAGACGAATGCCGGGCTCCTGTTTGCGCCCGTCGGCGTGATCAGGAGGCAGCGACTTACTTCTCTCTTTTTATTTACTTTTGTTCGATCAAGGAGATCATCATGAGCCAGTTCATCAACAACCCCGAGCACACCTTTGGTTTCGATACCCTGCAGCTTCACGTTGGCCAGGAGAGCGCCGATCCCGCATCCGACTCCCGCGCCGTGCCTATCTACCAGACCACGAGCTATGTGTTCCGCAACTCCCAGCACGCCGCCGACCGCTTTGGTCTTGCCGATGCTGGTAACATCTACGGTCGTCTGACCAACTCCACCCAGGGCGTCTTCGAGGACCGTATCGCCGCACTCGAGGGTGGCGTGGCGGGTCTCGCCGTCGCCTCCGGTGCTGCTGCCATCACCTATACCCTGCAGGCTCTTGCCCAGGCCGGTGACCACGTGGTGGCTCAGAAGACCATCTACGGTGGCTCCTACAACCTGCTGGAGCATACGCTCTCCCAGTTTGGCGTCGAGACCACCTTCGTCGATGCCCATAACCTGGAAGAGGTCGAGGGGGCCATCAAGGACAACACCACGGTCATCTACCTCGAGACGCTCGGCAACCCCAACTCCGACATCCCCAACATCGACGCCATCTCCGAGATCGCCAAGAAGCACGGTCTGCCGGTTGTCGTCGACAACACCTTTGGCACCCCGTATCTGTTCCGTCCGCTGGAGCATGGTGCCAACATCGTCGTCCACTCCGCAACCAAGTTCATCGGCGGCCACGGCACCTCGCTGGGCGGTGTGATCGTCGACGGCGGTAACTTCGATTGGAAGGCGAGCGGAAAGTACGCCCAGATCGCCGAGCCCAACCCCTCCTACCACGGCGTTTCGTTTGCCGAGGCTGCCGGTCCCGCCGCCTTCGCGACCTATGTCCGCGCCATCTTGCTGCGCGACGAGGGCGCCTGCATCAGCCCGTTCAACGCCTGGGTTCTGCTCCAGGGCACCGAGACTCTGTCGCTGCGCGTCGACCGTCATGTCGAGAACACCAAGAAGGTCGTTGAGTTCCTGGCTGGTGACAGCCATGTTGCCAAGGTGAACCACCCGAGCCTGTCTGAGCACCCCGATCACGAGCTCTATCAGAAGTACTTCCCCAACGGTGGCGCGTCGATCTTCACCTTTGAGATTAAGGGTGGCCAGGAGGCAGCTTGGAAGTTCATCGATCATCTGCAGGTGTTCTCGCTGCTCGCCAACGTGGCCGACGTCAAGTCGCTCGTCGTGCACCCGGCTACCACCACGCACTCCCAGCTCTCTGCCGAGGAGCTCGCCGAGCAGAACATCACGCCCTCCACGATCCGTCTTTCCATCGGTACCGAGAACGCCGAGGACATCATTTGGGATCTGAAGCAGGCCTTCGCCGCGCTGGACGAGTAAGGCGACTTGTGCAAGGACCCCTTGCGACTCGATAGGTATAACTGCATAAAATGCCTGCTCAAGGCGCCTGCGCAAGCAATGGTTGCGCAGGCGCCTTTTTTGCATAGGAAGGGCGCTATTACAGGGTTTTTGGCATGCTTTATGCATTCGAGTTGTGGAAAACTCCTGTTGAGAGGATGTGAGTTTTACGCAATTGACGTGCACCTTTTGAGAAAAACCGCAGGTCGCGATTTGCTCGGGGTACTATGCAGCGCGATCGAATCATACGCAGCTCAAACGCAGCAAAAACGCACTACGGAGGTTTCCAGCTACATGAGGATCGATTCACGAAAACCGAAAGCCGCCGCCCTTTCCGCCGCTCTGACCGTGGCACTTTTGGCGGGCGCCGGCGCAACTGATGCCCACGCCGCAACACTGTCCGATACGGTTGGATCTACACCGTCCGAGACGACGCTGGTACAGCCCGTTGACTATCGCGGCGATGGTTATGGTTCCATGCAGGAGTGGAACGCCTCGATGGAGGCTAAGCGCGATTCCCTGGAGATGCGCGCTCAGATCATCATGAACATGTACGGTGACTATGCCACCGATGACGAGCGCGCTGTGCTGCAGGGCTGTATCGACGGTGCGGGCAGTCTTTTGACGATGGAGGAGGTCGACGCGAAGTCGACCGAGCTCGATGAGCTGCGCACTGCACTTGAGGATGCCAAGCGCGAAGCGCTCGAGGTTGCTGCCGCCGAGGCGGAGGCTGCCGAGGCCGCCCAGGCTTCGTACCATAACGCCGGTTACACTCCGTCCTACGCGTCTGCCGCGTCCTACGCGAACGGATCGGGCCTGACGCGCTCTACGGGTGTCAATAACTACAACGGGCGCCGCGAGACCTATTACAGCAGCAATGTGCTTTATCACTATCGCACGGGCGAATGGACTCAGGATTCTGAGGGCTTCTGGCGCGATTCCGACGGCTACTACGTCGTGGCCGCGGGCGATAAGGCCCAAGGCTCCACGTTTACCGGTTCCAAGGGCGAGTGCAAGGTCTACGATTCGGGCTGCGCAGCCGGAACGACCGATTACTACACCGGTTGGTAATCTGTTCGCGCTATAGACATATGATGGGCGGG
>CABUVC010000054.1 GCA_902494855.1 uncultured Collinsella sp. | reverse complement strand
TTGCCGAACGCGCAGAATTCGCTCGCTATCCGGGCAATTCCGTCCCCTGGCACTGGCATTCCGAAGTTGAGCTTTTCTACATGGAGCAGGGAGCGATTGACTATCGAACGCACGCGGCTCATGAGCACGTACGCTTTGAGGAAGGGTCCGCCGGCTTTATCAACGGCGGCGTTTTGCACAGCACGCTGCAATCACCCAATTCGGCGCCAGCCATTCAAATGCTGCATATCTTTCAGCCGTCGATGCTCGGCGATCCCGCGGGACGTCTCCAAAAGCGCTACATCAACCCATTGCTTCAATGTCGAGGCGTCGATGTGCTCAAATGGTCGCCCACCAATCCCGACGATATGCCCTTTATCGATTTGCTGAAGAGCTCCTTTAGCCACGACCTTCAACGGCCGCAGAACGAGATGGCGCTTCGAAATAGTTTGTCAGAGCTCTGGATTCAGATTTACGCCAAGGCCGAACCGCTCTTTTCCTCCGACAACGCCTCTTGGATGACCAGCCGCGACGTACAGTTCAAGGCAATCCTGGACTTTATCCGCGCAAACTATGCAGCCGCTATAGATGTGCCCCAGATGGCATCTGCAGCCGGCGTAAGCGAAAGAGAGTGTTACCGCATTATCGAAACTTGTGCAGGAACGACCCCGGCGGCATATCTACGCGCATACCGCATAAACCGTGCTTGCGAACTTTTGGCACACACCACGCGAACGGTACAGACAGTCGCGCGCCAATGCGGATTTATAACAGCAAGCCATCTTGGCCAGGTATTTAAAGAGCAAATGGGGTGCACTCCTTCGAGCTATCGAGCAGCAAGGCAGAATCTCGATAGCACCAGGCAGAAATCCCGCTAGCCCTTCTTCTGTCACTGCATCAAACTTGCAGGCAAACAACAGAGAGGAGCAATCATATGAAGTACTTTGACTATATCGTGTTTGACGTTGATGGGACATTGGCAGATACAGAAGAAAGCGTGCTGTCATCGCTTGGCCAGATTGTCCAAGAAGAGACCGGCAAAACGCTCCCCCGACACGAGCTTGAATTTGCCCTCGGCATACCCGGCAAGGATGCCCTTGAGAAACTTGGGATCTACTCACAGGCAACGCTGGATCGCTGGTGCCAAGTTGCCGCCAGCTTTAAAAGCACCATCAGCGTGTTTCCCGGCTTGCACGAAGTTATCGCAACACTCTCCGACAACGGCTGCAAACTTGGCATCGTCTCCTCACGTGCGCGCGACGAATACGCAGAAGAAATTGCACCCTTTGGCTTCGATAAGTTTTTTGAACACATCATCCTTGTCGAAGACACAACCGAGCACAAGCCTTCGCCCGCACCCATGCTCGAATATCTCCGACGTACGGGCGCGAATCCTGGCAACGTCGTCTACGTTGGCGACACCGTCTACGACGAACAATGCGCAACTTCAGCAGGGGTCAGTTTTGCCAGAGCAGCATGGGGATCACACCAAGATATCCCAAACGCCACCTACAACCTCAAAACCCCCAACGACCTACTAACCCTAACAACCAAATAACCCACGCGTCCCACCCTTTTAGCCCCAACGCCACAAGGGCGACGACCTCGAGTAGGTCAACCTGGGAGGGACGAGGGCTTAGTTCCCCAATCTTTCCGCAGGGGGCAAAAAGCCTCGCCGCACGAAGTGCGCAGCGAGGCTTTTTGCATGCCCGAGGACGATTGGGGAACTAAGCCCTCGTCCCTCCCCGGGATATGTAGCGAGTCGGAGTACCCTTGCTGTTACTCTGCTTTGCCCACGGAATTGAGGTTGGTCATGCGGATCTTAACCAGCTCGGTGATTTCGCGCATACCCTCCTTGGCCGGCTTCTTGGGGTCGAAGCAGGCAGGGTTCTCGGCCATGTAGGCCATGAAGCCCTTGGTGTAGGCCTGACGCAGCTCGGTGGCGTAGTTGACCTTGCAGATGCCGTTCTTCACAGCCTCGGCAACCTGCTCATCGGGCACACCGGAGGTGCCGTGCAGAACCAGCGGCACGTCGACGGCGTCACGGATGGCCTTGACCACGGACTGCTCGATGTGAGGATCGCTCGTGTACACGCCGTGGCTGGTGCCAACGCCAATGGCCAGCGAGGTGCAGCCGGTGCGCTCAACAAACTCCTTGGCCTCGGCCGGATCGGTGTAGGGGCTCTCGCCCTCAACCGCGGGACCGTCGTCCTCCTTGCCACCAACCTTACCGAGCTCGGCCTCGACGGGCACGCCCATAGCGCGGCCAGCGTCGGCGACGGACTTGGTCAGGGCGATGTTGTCCTCGAAGGACTCGTGCGAGCCGTCGATCATGACGGAGGTGTAGCCCGTGCGGAAAGCCTGCATGCAGCGGTCATAGCCATCGCCGTGATCGAGGTGCAGGGCGACGGGCACGGAAGCGCGCTCGGCAGCAGCCTTGACCATGCCGTAGAAGTAGTCCAGACCAGCGGTCTTGATGGTGCCCGGAGTGGTCTGCATGATGACGGGGGACTTGGTCTCCTCGGCGGCGGCCAGAACGGCCATAACAAACTCGAGGTTCTCGACGTTGAACGCGCCGACGGCGTAGTGGCCGGCCTGAGCGTTCTTGAGCATCTTTTCGGTGGTAACAAGTGCCATGAGCGTTTGCTCCTCTCCCTCGCCCGCATCTGGACATCGGGCGTAGTTGTTCACAAGGTGTTTTACCTTGCGTTTTGCTGCGCTCATTGTATGAAATTCAGCGGGTATGCATGTGCGAGATATTGTCATCGCGCGAGGTCCAACCTTCATCTTTGAAAAGCAAACGGAAGGAATTGGAGCCGAGCAGACGTGTTCGATATTGAATTTTGGGCGTTCAGCGTCTTTCTTTTATAGAAAAAGTAAGTAATCGAAAGGCGTTTTCTTACTTAAAAAGAAAATGAACGAAAATAGACTCAACACAATTCCTGCAAATTTCAGACGATGATGGAGCGAATATGACCCATGCAACAACCCGAGCTTTCGCCGATGAGCGTCGTTCCGCCATCATGGAGATGCTCGAGCATAGCGCCTCGGTGCAGGTAGCAGAAATCGCCCAGACCTTTGGCGTGTCCTCCGTTACCGCCCGCGCCGACCTAGACGCGCTCGCCGAGTCCGGCAAGCTGCGCCGCACGCATGGTGGTGCTGTGTCGCTCCAGAAGCGACTGACCGTATCCACCCAGGATCGCCGTATCAACGTCAATGTCGCCGCCAAGCAGGCCATCGCGCAAAGCGCCATCGAACTCGTCAGCGACGGTGACACCTTGCTTGTCGACTCGGGCACCACCGCGCTCGAATTTGTCCGCCTGCTCGACCAGCGCGACGGCATCACCGTCATCACGGCCGACATCACCATTGCCGATTACATCGACGAGAGCATGCCCTCGGTCGATGTCGTCATGCTGGGCGGGGCGCTGCGCAAAGGTCATCGCTATCTGTACGGCCCACTTACCATGCAGGCGCTCCAAATGATCCACGCCGATCTTGCCGTCATGTGCCCTGGCGCTTTTGTTCCCGGCTGCGGCTTTACGACCGACTTTCCGCAGATGGCCGAGACCAAAGCGGCTATGGTCGGCGCCGCCCGTCAAAGTGTCGCCCTCATGGACGCCAGCAAGGTCAACGGACGTGGCATGTACCGCTTTGCCGAGCTGACCGACGTCAACGCCATCGTGATGGACCGTGACCCCGATCACGCCGTCGCCACCTCAATCGTCGAGATCGTCGACAACGCCCGCCCAAATCTCCTCATCGCCGGCGCTTAAACAAAAACCACCACAAAGGTGCCTGTCCCCTTTGTGGTGGTTTGTGCGTTAAAAGTGAACGTATCGCTACTTGGAAAGCTCGTCGGCGAGGGCCTCGATCTGGGCGCGCGAGGCGTCGTTGAGCGAACCCAGCACGGTCACCTTGTTCTGCGCCAGGGTGATGTCCTTCATGCCCTCGAGCTCCTTGGTCATAACCTTGGCAGCGGTGGGCGCCCAGGAGCCGGCCTCAACGAGCGCCACCGTACGGTTCTGGTAGGCATGCTCGGCAAGCGTGTGGATAAAGGTGCTCATGAACGGGAAGATCTCGCCCTGATAGGTGATGGAAGCGAGCACCAGACGGTCATAGCGGAACGCATCCTCAACGGCCTCGGCCATGTCGTCGCGAGCCAGGTCAAAGACGGAAACCTTCTGGCCGCGGGCCTCGAGCGCAGATGCAAGCTCCTCAACGGCAGCCTTCAGATGGCCATACACACTCGCGTAAGCAATGGTGATTCCCTCGTCCTCGGGCTGATAGCTCGACCAGGTGTTGTAGGTGTCGAGGTAGTAGCCCAGGTTCTCGGTTAGCACGGGGCCATGGAGCGGACAGATAACCTGGATGTCCAGATCGGCGGCCTTCTTGAGCACGGCCTGCACGAACTTGCCGAACTTTCCCACGATGCCAAAGTAGTAACGGCGTGCCTCGCAGGCCCACCCTTCCGGATCTTCGATGTCATTGGCACCAAACTTGCCAAAGCCATCGGCACTAAAGAGCACCTTGTCGGTGGCCTCGTAAGAGAACAGCACCTCGGGCCAGTGCACGTTGGGGGCACCGACAAACGTTAGGCTGTGACCGCCCAGGTCGAGCACGTCGCCCTCTTTGACGACCATCTTGCGCTCGGGATAATCGGTGCCAAAGTAGTTGATCATCATGCGGAAAGCGCCCATGCTGGCCACAATCTGCGCTTGGGGATAGCGCTCCATAAAGGCGGCGATACCGGCGGAGTGATCGGGCTCCATGTGATGAACGACCAGGTAGTCGGGCGTGCGGCCGTTGAGCACGGATTCGAGGTTACCGAGCCACTCATCGACAAAGCCGCCATCGACCGAATCAGCGACAGCAATCTTCTCGCCCAAGATAACGTAGCTGTTGTATGCCATACCGTTCTCGGACACATCGTACTGGCCCTCGAACAGGTCAATGTCGTGATCGTCGACGCCAATGTAGCGGATATCCTTGGTGATCTCCATCAGGCAAAGCCTCCTAGATAGACAAATGAACCCGTCTATCATAGCACTCGCCTTTCTAGTCACGGCTATCTGCCGGCGTCCTTACCGATTGTTATTGAAGCGCAACGCCGAGCCGTTGACCTGCGAAAACTATGCGCGCGGCGCTGAGGTGGTATGTCGAACGATGAGCTGACCGGGAATGCGAATGGCGACGGGTCTGTCCGATGCCCCCGCCTCGGGAACCGCATGCTCAAACACCTCGCGTCCGCGCTGATGCAGATCGAATCGCACGGTCGTGAGCTCGTTATGCGCGACAAAGTCGTCGAGCGAGTCATCGACGCCCACCACGCTCACGTCCTCGGGCACGCGCAGGCCGCTATCGCGCAGCGCTGCAATCGCGCCATTTGCCATCTGGTCGTTTGCCGCGTAAATCGCCGTCATGGCGCGGTTGTGCTCGGCCAGATACCTGCCGGCCTCGTAACCGCTGTTGGCAGACCAGTCGCCCTCGAGCGGCGCCTGCGCCTTAATGTGCTTACGCTCGAGCGCATCCTGCCAACCGGCGCGACGAAATTGCTCGTCGACCGAGAATGACGGGCCGCCAATATAGCGAATCTGCTCGTGCCCCAGCTCAAACAGGTGATCCATAAGCAATAGCGAGCAGCCGTAATGGTCGGAATCGACCGTGGTCACCCGCGGGTGCGCGTACATAGTAACGATGACCGTGCCAATGCCCGGCAGTGGATCAAACGTCTCAAAATCGGGCGCCATGCGACTCATGCCGATGATGATGCCGTCCACCGGCAATGCGGCCATACGACGCGTGGCCTCGGCAAGCGAGAATTCCTCGGTCTTGGACATCTCGACCAGCGTGATGGCGCAATTATGCTCGCGAGCAGCGCTGGCGATGCCGTCGATCATTGAGAGGTTGCCAAACTTGGTGACATCGTTGATGCACAGGCCGACCGAATGGTAACGGCCATCGCGCAGCGAGCGACCGGCATAACTCGGACGAAAGCCGAGCTCTTGCATCGCGGCCTGCACGCGCTGGCGCGTCTGCTCGTTAACGTTGGGCAAGCCGTTGGCGACGCGCGAAACCGTCTGCTGCGAAACGCCAGCAGCACGGGCGACGTCAGCCATGGAGACCGGACGCGTACCTGTATCGTTGGACGGGCGCCTTGCCACTGGATCACCTTCACCCTTGCGAGATCTGAATAGCGTGCATGCCGGCCCGGGCAGAAATACACCCCGCGCCGAGTCCCGCTATCGTCGGACGCATGTTAACGTACTCCACTTTTTCTATCAGCGGTTCTTTTGCTCCATATGTCCATACAGCCACACCGTTCACGGCCGAAAATCTACCGATTACCAGATTCTCAAAAAGTAACAAGCGATGTGTTATGAGTACGTTAACATACCCATTAACGTGCAGCACCGCAACCGTCTGGTTTGTGGTGCTCATAATTGTTAACGTACTCATAATGACACGGACCAGTCTCTCCGGCGTCAAGGAAAGGACCCGTATGACCGCCCCCGACGAAAAGACACTCGCCACGCTCACCAAGCTGTTTGAGGAGGAGTTTGGCCCCATCGGCAACCGCCAGGTGCTCTACGTGCACGCGCCCGGCCGCTCCGAGATCAGCGGCAACCACACCGATCACGAGGGCGGCCACGTCATCGCCGGCTCGCTCGATGTCGCCGTCGACGGCATCGCCGTGGCGACCGATTCCAACAAGATTCGCGTCGCCGACGAGGGCTATCCTACGTTTGAGATCACGCTCGGCACGCTAGACGTTCAGGAGTCCGAGAAGGGCACGTCCGCGAGCCTCGTCCGCGGCATGGCCCACGAGGTCGCAGCTCTCGGCGTTGACCCCCAGGGCTTCGACTTTGCCTTTACCTGCTCCGTCCCCTCGGGTGGCGGCCTTTCTAGCTCCGCCGCTGTCGAGGCGGCTTACGGCCGCGCCATGGAGACGCTCTGGGGCGCGCCCGCCATTGAGCCCGTCGCGCTCGCCCAGATGAGCCAGCGCACCGAGAACAACTATTACGGCAAGCCCTGCGGTCTTATGGATCAGGCGGCTGTGTGCCTGGGCGGCCTTGCCTACATGGACTTTGAGGATCAGGCTCAACCTAAGACCCAGAAGCTCGAGCTCAACTTTGAGGATCACGGCTATGCGCTCGTGCTCGTTAAGGTCGGCGCCGACCATGTGGCAGCTACCGACGACTACGCCGCCGTTCCGCGCGAGATGCAGGACGTCGCCGCCGAGTTTGGCAAGGCACGCCTGTGCGAGGTCAACGTTGCCGACTTTGACGCCAAGCTCCCCGAGCTGCGCGCCAAGCTGGGCGACCGCGCTTGCCTGCGCGCCGTTCACTACTGGTACGAGAACGGCCTGGTCGACAAGCGCTGGGCAGCCCTGAACGCTGGCGACATTGACCAGTTCCTGGTCCTGACGCGCGAGTCCGGCGCCAGCTCTGCCATGTACCTGCAGAATGTTGTTGCCAAGCTGGGTTCCGAGCAGCCTTCCATGTATGCCCTGGCGCTGGCCGAGCACGTGCTCGACGGCCGCGGCGCCGTTCGCATTCACGGTGGCGGCTTTGGTGGCACCATCCAGACCTTCGTGCCGCTCGACCTGGTCGACACCTTCATCGCCAAGATGAACAGCTGGCTGGGCGAGGGGTCTGCCCGCCACTACGCAATTTCTGACAAGGGGGCTTACGCGGCATGGCTGTAATGACCGACGTGCGCGAGGCTGCACAGGGCCTGATTGAGTATGCCATCCACCGATCGATGATCGGACAGGACGACCGCATCTGGGCTTACAACACCATTCTGGAGTGCATCGGCGCTACGGGGCCGGCACTCGATATGGCCTGGGCGCTCCAGGTTGAGAAACTTTCGCTCTTGCACCCCGATACTCTGCCCGACTTTGACCTTGAAGGCACGCTTGCCGCGCTTTCCGAGGCCGCCGTTGCCAACGGTGCTGCCGAGGACACGGCATCGGGCCGCGACCGCATCGCCATGCGCATCATGGGCGTGCTCATGCCGAGGCCTTCGGTTGTAAACGAGGAATTCAACGGCCGCATGGGTGTCAATGAGCCTCGCGCCGCGACCGACTGGTTCTACGGCCTGTGCTGCGACGCCGGCTACGTGCGCCGCGCCGCCATCGCGCGCAACATCAAATGGAGCACTTCCACCAACTGGGGTGACCTGGAGATCACCATCAACCTGTCCAAGCCCGAAAAGGACCCGCGTGATATCGCCGCGGCAGGTGCAGCCAAGAACACGGGCGAGAAGTATCCCGCCTGCCAGCTCTGCATCGAAAACGAAGGCTATCCCGGTCGCTCCGCCGCAGCCGACGGCGGCGCTCACCCCGCACGCCAGAATCTGCGCGTTATCCCCATCCAGCTCGACGGCGAGCGCTGGGGCTTCCAGTACAGCCCGTATGCGTATTTTGACGAGCACTGCATCACGATGAGCTCCGAGCATCGTCCGATGCACGTCGACCGCAAGGGCCTGACCTGCCTGCTCGACTTTGTGGACCTATTCCCGCATTACTTCATCGGCTCCAACGCCGACCTGCCCATCGTGGGCGGCTCGATTCTGTCGCACGACCACTTCCAGGGCGGCGCGCACGAGTTCCCCATGATGCACGCCGCCGAGGTCTCGCAGTTTAGCGTGCCCGGCTTTGACGGCGTTACGGGCGCCGTGTTGCAGTGGCCGCTTTCGGTGCTGCGCCTGCGCTCGCACGACCGTGCTCAGTTGCTCGACGCCGCCGAGAAGATTATCCTCGCCTGGCGCGAGTGGACCGATGAGTCGGTGGGCGTCATCGCGCACACGGCCGACGGCGTGGCGCACAACACCGTGACGCCGGTCATCCGCCGCGTCGACTCCCGCGGCAATGCCGGCGGCGAGACCTACGAGGCCTACCTGGCGCTTCGCTGCAACATCACGACCGACGAGCATCCGCTGGGCGTGTTCCATCCGCATGCCGAGTATCACCATATTAAGAAGGAGAACATCGGCCTGATCGAGGTTATGGGCCTGGCTATTCTTCCGCCGCGCCTGGTTCCCGAGCTCGGCGCTGTCCGCGAGCACCTGCTGGCAGCCAAGGTCGATGCCAGCTACGACCTTGCCGCAGCGCTCGAGAGCGATGACCTTTGCCGTAGCCACGCCGCATGGGCCGAGGACGTCTTTGCCCGCCGCGCCGACGAACTTACGGCCGACAACGCCATCGATATCCTGCACGAGGAGGTCGGCGTGGTGTTTGGCCACGTGCTCGACAACGCCGGCGTCTTTAAGTGGGACGAAGCCGGCCGCGCCGCCCAGCAGCGCTTTATCGACTCACTGTAATGATCCCTTGGGGACGGAGGAAAACGGACTATTTCGTCTTCAAGACAACGGCGCCCGCCGGCAACATCGCCGACGGGCGCCGTTTTATTGGCTAGATATTGGGAACGTTCTTAAACGACTAGTCAAACAAGAACG
>CABUVC010000053.1 GCA_902494855.1 uncultured Collinsella sp. | reverse complement strand
CGAGCTTTCCAAGAACGGCACGAAGTTCACGGTTATCAGCGGTTTCAACATCCCGCTGGCGCTCACGCTTGCCATGAGCCCCGCCCCCGTCAAGGGTGCCGAGCTCGCAGCCCTCATCAACGAGGCCCGCACCGGTCTGACCAACCCCAACGCACCGTTCGAGGCCGCCGCGGCTCCCGCCAAGAAGGCCAAGGCGTCCCGTCACAGCTCCGGTCCCGCCAAGATCGTCCTCGCACGTCTTGACTACCGTCTGCTGCACGGCCAGGTCGTCTTTACTTGGACCACCAAGGTTCAGGCCGAGCGCATCATCGTCGTCGACAACGCTGCCGCCAACGATGACATCAAGAAGGGCGCTCTTAAGCTGGCCAAGCCCCAGGGCGTGCGCCTGAACGTCTTCACCGTCGAGCGTGCCCTCGCCAAGATGGATAAGCTCAACACCCTCGGCGAGCGCGTCATGTTCGTCTTTGGCAACACTGCCGAGATGCTGCAGTTCTGTCAGGGCTACAAGCTCGACGCCATCAACCTGGGCGCCACCGCCAACCACGACGGTGCCGATCAGGTCGGCGGCAAGGACAGCTCCGTCTTCCTCGACGCCACCCAGAAGGCCGACGTCAACCAGCTGCTCGACATGGGCATCAAGCTCTATGTCCAGCAGACCCCTACGTATCAGAGCGTCGACATCGACGCCAAGCTGTAATCAACCAGGCTTTTGCCTGACTGAAAGGAGAAGGGTATGAATACGTTCATCAGTGCGGTGCTCGTCGGCCTCGTCGGCGTGTTCTGCATGTGGGACTCCCGCCTGCTCGGTCGTCTTAACTTCGAGCAGCCCCTCGTTGGCGCTACGCTCGTCGGTCTGCTGCTGGGCGATGTGCCCACCGGCCTTGCCGTCGGTGCCGCCGTCGAGCTCGTGTCCATGGGCCTGGTGCAGGTCGGCGCCGCCGTTCCGCCCGATATGGTCCTGGGCGGCATCGTGGCCGCTGCCTTCGCATGCCTGACCGATGCTTCCGCCGAGACCGCCATGACGATCGCCATCCCGGTCGCCGTCCTGGGTCAGCTCCTCGGCATCGTGTTCCGTTCCATCATCGCCGCCCTCACCCATGTGGCAGATAACGCGATCGATAACGGAAAGTTCAAGACCGCCTACCGTATGCACATCTGCGCCGGCTCCGGTCTGTACGCCGTCATGTACTTCCTGCCGATCTTCCTCGCCGTCTTTGTTGGCACCGACCTGGTTCAGGCCATCGTCAACATGGTTCCCGAGTGGCTGTCCACTGGTCTTAACGTTTCGACCAAGATCATGACCGCCTACGGCTTGGCCCTGCTGCTCACCATGATGATCAAGAAGGGTATGACTCCGTTCCTGTTCATCGGTTTCCTGCTCGCCGCTTACCTCAACCTGTCCGTCATCGCGGTCGCTCTGATCGGTGTGTGCCTGGCTGTCGTCTTCATGGGCTTCAAGTTCAACGGTTCCCATGCAGCCGCCGGTGTCGATTCCGACTACGATCCGCTCGAAGACGACGAAGACTAAGGAGGAACACACTATGGCAACCGCAACCAAGGACGTGTCCCTGAACAAGAAGGTCAGCCAGTTCTTCTGGCGCTCCTGGGCCATCCAGGCCTCTTGGAACTACGAGCGTCAGATGAACATGGGCTTCCTCTACGGCATGGTTCCCACGCTCGATCGCCTCTATCCGGATGAGTCCGATCCCAAGCAGCTCGCTGCTAAGAAAGAGGCTTACCACCGTCACATGGCGTTCTACAACTGCACCCCGCAGACGAGCGCTTTCATCCTGGGCCTCTCCGCCTCCATGGAGGAGGAGTACGCCAAGGATCCCGAGAACTTCGATCCCGATTCGATCAACGCGGTCAAGACCTCCCTCATGGGTCCGCTTTCCGGCATCGGTGACTCCTTCTTCCAGGGCACCATCCGCGTTATCGCCTTTGGTCTGGGCGTTCAGCTGGCTCAGCAGGGCTCCATCATGGGCCCGATCCTGGCCATGCTCATCTCCATCGTCCCCTCTGTGCTGATCACTTGGTTCGCAGCCAAGATGGGCTATCAGGGCGGTCACGAGTACCTGAGCAAGCTTCAGGGCGGCGACCTCATGGAGAAGCTCATGTATGTCTGCGGCATCGTGGGTCTTATGTCCGTGGGCGGCATGATCGCCACACTGATCGGCGCCACCACCCCGCTGCAGTTCGCTGAGGGCACCGTCGTGATCCAGGACATCCTGGACGGCATGATGCCCCAGATGATCTCCCTTGGCCTCACCGGCCTTATGTACTGGCTCATCAAGAAGAACGTCAACACCGGTTGGCTTCTCGTGATCGCCATCGTGGGCGGCATCGCCCTCTCCGCGGCCGGCATCCTGGCCTAGTCGCGACCAAGCGTCTAACCGCTTTCCCCCGGGGGCCTGCCTGGCATCCCATACCCCAGGCAGGCTTCCATCCCCAAATGTGTCAAAGGGACAGTCCCTTTGTCGCATCCTCAACGGGCCGGCGATTCGGTCCAAATTACGGTAACCCTGCGTGCGTCCGGCAATGTGGCGCCGCAAAAAATCGAAAGGAATGTGTCAGATGTACGAGATCGACCTTAACCTCCCTAAGCAGATCGTCGCTGACGTCCTGTCCAACCACGAGATCCACAGCGTCGCCTTCGTCGGCTGCGGCGCTTCCATGTCCGACCTTTACCCCGCCAAGTACTTCCTGGCCAACAACACGGACAAGCTGAACGTTCAGATCTTCACCGCTAACGAGTTCAACTACGACACGCCTTCCTGGGTCAACGAGCACACCTTCGTGATCACCTGCTCCCTCGGTGGCTCCACGCCCGAGACCGTCGAGGCCAACAAGACCGCCAAGAAGCACAACTGCCCGGTCGTCTCCCTCACCAACAAGGCTGGCTCCGCTCTGACCGTCGATGCCGACCACGTCATCGTTCACGGCTTCCACGCCAACTACGCTGCCAAGTGCGAGAAGCCCGGCTATGCCATCGCTCTTGCTCTCGAGATCCTTCAGCAGACCGAGGGCTATGACCACTACGAGGACATGATCACCGGCCTCACCAACGTCTTCGATCTCTGCGAGAACGCCGCTCAGCACTGCAAGAAGCTCGCCAAGAAGTTCGCCGAGGACTTCAAGGACGACAAGATGATCTACTTCATGGCTTCCGGTGCCTCCGAGAAGATGGCTTATTCTCACGCCGCCTTCCTGTTCACCGAGATGCAGTGGATCGACGCCGCCGCCTACAACACCGGCGAGTACTTCCACGGCCCGTTCGAGGTTTCCACCGAGGGTAAGCCCTACGTCTTCTTCATGTCCGATGGTGCTACCCGTCCGATGGACGCTCGCGCCCTCACCTTCCTTGAGCGCATGGGCGCCAAGGTCGCTCTGATCGACTCCAAGGACTACGGCCTGGCTGACGCCGTGCCCGCGAGCGTCGTCACCTACTTCAACCCGCTGCTGCACCTCGCCGTTATGCGCGAGTACGGCAACCAGATCGCCGAGGCCCGTCAGCACCCGCTGACCATGCGTCGCTACATGTGGAAGCTTTCCTACTAATCACAAGTAAGTAGACCTTACGGGTTGATTGAGAGGGGATGGGGTTTGCGCCCCGTCCCCTTTTTGCTTTGGGGGCGTGTCTGTCGCGTCGCAAAACACCAGATAAAACCTACCAAAATAAACCTGTCCCTTTTTGGCAGGTGGGAGGAGATGCGTATGATCAAGGCAGTGCTGTTTGATATGGACGGCGTGCTGGTCGATACCGAGTGGTTCTACAACCGTCGCCGCGTGGCGTTTATGGAGGAAAAGGGGTTCCACTTTGACGAGATCCCCGATCTTTCGGGGTCTAACGAGCCTGCCATCTGGAAGTCGCTGGTGCCCGACGATGTTGAGCTGCGCGAGCGCTTGCGCGTTGAGTACAAGCAGGTCTACAGCCCGGTTCACCCTGTTCCGTATGCCGAGCTGCTCAACGAGCAGACGGAGCCGGTGATGCGCGAGCTGCACGAGCGCGGCGTCAAGTGTGCCATCGCGAGCTCGTCCTATCGCGAGCTCATTGACGAGCTGGTGGAGATTGCCGGTATCACCGACGTGCTGGACTACACCATCAGCGGTCACGAGTGCAGTGCATTTAAGCCCGACCCCGAGATCTACCTGCGTGCCATGGAGGCGCTGGGCGTTGACCCCGCCGAGTGCCTGGTTATCGAGGACTCGCCGTTGGGCATCGAGGCTGGCAAGCGCTCTGGCGCCCGCGTCCTGGCACTGCGTCCGCATGAGGGCGTCAACCTGGACCAGTCCGCCGCCGACGTCGTCATCGACAACCTGACCGACATTCTGGCCGCTTTGTAGCGTCAATTCGCCGCAAGAAGTGCGGATTCACACGTCTCTTGCGGTGGATTGGCTCATTTTGGCTTCGATTTAGATCCGTTTGGCTTCGACTCGGACTAAGTGAGTAGACTTTTTGGCACATGCCGAGCACAAAGCGTATCTGCCTTAGTAAAACCGCAGGTCGGAGAGGTGGCTGTTTTGAGTGCGCTTGGTAGATCGCGAAAAGTCTACTCACTTAGAATTTGGCTCTTTGGTTGGGGAGCTGCTGGCTCGTTTTGGTTGTCGAGAGAGGGTGAATTGAAGCGTCCTCTCGCGCTCCATGCTACAATCGCCGGCATGCCCCACAATTACATCTGCCTTCGAAAGGAGCCTACGTGGCGAACGCCATCGATCAGCTCACGGACCGCGTGCTCGTGCTCGGCCGCCTCACCATCGTCCGCCGCGCCATTACCGCGGCGGCGGTCACGATTTCTGCCGTTCTCCAGACATTTCTGATTCAGGCGTTCATTCGGCCCGCCGACTTGCTTCCGAGCGGCCTTACCGGCGTCGCGGTCCTGCTCGATCGCGTTACCTCGCTCGGCGGCGTTCACATCGACATCTCGCTCGGTATGCTCGCGCTCAACATCCCCGTGGCGCTCCTATGCTGGAGCGGCATTAGCAAGCGTTTCGTCATCTTCTCGATGATGCAGGTCGTGCTCTCGTCGCTGTTCCTCAACGTCTTTCACTTCGCGCCGTTTTTGGGTGACAAGATCATGCTCATCATTTTTGGCGGCGTGGTCTCGGGTCTGGGCGCTGCCATCGCGCTTAAGTCCGGCGCATCTACCGGTGGCACCGACTTTATCGCGCTGTGGGTCTCCAACCACACGGGCAAGACCATTTGGGGCGTCATCTTTGGTTTCAACTGCTTTATCCTGGCGATCTTTGGCTTTTTATTTGGCTGGGACAATGCGGCGTACTCCATCGTGTTCCAGTTTATTTCGACCAAGACCATCGACAGTTTCTATCGTCGCTACGACCGTGTGACGCTGCAGATCACGACGCGCAAGGCCGACGAGGTCATGACCGCCTATGTTGACCATTTTCAGCACGGCATTAGCTGCGCCGAGGTCATTGGCGGATACAGCCGCGAAAAGATGTATCTGCTGCACGCCGTTGTCTCGACCTACGAGAGCCAAGACATTATCAAGCTGGTGTGCGACATTGATCCCGGCGCCGTGATCAATGTGTTCCACACGCTCAACTTTGTGGGCGGCTGGTGGGGCGGTCATGTCGACGAGCCCATGCCCACGGCCGTACCCGATCCCGACAAGCCCGCGCGCATGGCCAGCAGGCAGGCGCGCCTCAGCGAGCAGGACAGCCTGCAGCAGGATGACGGCAAGTAGGGTTTTGGCTTTTTGCCGGTCAAGCGCAGCCCATTCGAATGAGCCCCCCCGAAAGCCCCGTTGCTTTCGAGGGGCTCTCGTTTGACCAGATAAAACCTACCAAAATGAAGCTGTCGCTTTTTGGTAGGTGGGGTGTATCGTTTTATCAATATGAGGTAACATGAAACTAGACGTTATATACGTATTAGTTATTTCGATATTTCGATAAGAGTGATTAGATATGCCTGCACCCAAAAATGCACCGCTTTACCAGCAGATTTATGACGAAATCAAAGATGCGATCGAGAAAGGTGTTTATGCACCCAAGGAGCGTATTCCGTCCGAGCTCGAGCTTGCCGAGCAGTACGACGTGAGCCGAATTACGGTGCGTCGCGCCGTCGAGGAGTTGTGCTCCGATGGCTACCTGGTTAAGCAACAGGGCCGCGGCACCTTTGTTTCCACACCGCACATCAATCGTCAGTTCCATGCCTCGACGCTGCAGACGTTTACCGCGCTGTGTGCCGGCAACGGCATGAAGGCCGGTGCGCACGTGGTCGATCGCCAGATCGTTCCGGCGCGCCAAAACGAGATGGAGTTCTTTGGTCTGCAGAAGGATGCGCTGCTACTGCATATCAAGCGCGTGCGTACGGCCGACGGCGAGCCCATCTTTGAGGAGAACATCTTTGTGCCGTTTGACGCCTACCGTGAGCTGTTGACGGCCGATCTTGAGGACAAGTCGATTTTTGCCGAGGTCGAGCGTGTTGGCGGAACGCCGATTGTCTCGGTTGGCTACCGTACGGTCGAGGCCGTTCGAGCTAATGCCGAGCAGGCGGCCGAGCTGGGCATTGCCCCGCATGATCCGCTGCTCAACCTGCGCGCCGGCTTTACCGGTCCCAACGATGAGCCGGTTTTGCTCGGCAAACAGTACTACGTGGGTAGCCGCTACGTCATGGTGATGTAAGTTACGCGGTTTTACCAAACCGCGTAACGGGCCGACGCTGCGCGCCGCCCAGGGCGACAATTTGTCATTCAAAAGGCGAGGCATGACCAGAAGGTCTATGCCTTGCCTTTTTCATGCCAACTTGTTCGCCCTGGACGTCGCTCGCTGTCCGTCCTCTACCTGCGGTGTTGTTTTGCTCCAGGTACTCATTGGGGACAGACTTAAATGACTACCCTTCGGATCGCGCTGCCCGTGGCTGGCAGCCATGCGGCACTGGTCCGCATGGCGGCGTATAATCGGCGGCAGATGACTTGGACGTTAGGAAACCATGACCGATAGCATGCAGCAGATGGCGCTCGACACGCTCGGCGCCTATTTTGGCTACACCTCGTTTCGCCCGGGGCAGGACCGCATGGTCGATGCGATCCTTGCTGGCCGCGACGCGCTGGGCGTTATGCCCACGGGCGCCGGCAAGTCCATTTGCTACCAGGTGCCCGCGCTCATGCTGCCCGGCATTACCTTTGTGGTGAGTCCGCTGCTGTCGCTTATGGAGGACCAGACCCGTGCGCTGCTCGCGGCGGGCGCGCGACCCAGCTATCTCAACTCCAGCCTTACTCCGGCCCAGCAAAATACCGTGCTCAAGCGGGCGCGCGAGGGCCGCTACCAGCTTATGTACGTGGCGCCCGAGCGCCTGCTCGAGCCGCGCTTTCTGGCCTTTGCGCAGGAAGCTGCGGCCGAAGGCGGCATCGGCGTTCCGCTCGTGGCCATTGACGAGGCCCACTGCGTGAGCCAATGGGGCCAGGATTTCCGCCCCGCCTATCTGCAGATTCGTGAGTTCATCGATTCCCTGCCGCAACGCCCTATCGTGGCGGCCTTTACCGCCACGGCGACCGAGCGCGTACGCGCGGACATTCAGCAGATGCTCGGCCTGCAAAACCCGGCGTGCGTGGTGACGGGCTTCGATCGCAAGAACCTCTACTTTGGTTGCGAAGAGATGGGCGACAAGGCCAAGACCGCCTGGGTGCGCGACTACGTGATCGCGCATTCGAGCGAGAGCGGCATCGTGTATTGCTCGACCCGCAAGACGGTCGATGCGCTGGCAGGCGATCTTGCCGAAGCGCTGGGCCCCAGCGGCATTCGCGTTGGCCGCTACCATGCCGGCATGGGCAATGACGCCCGCCGCCAAAGCCAGCGCGCCTTTATCGACGACGACATCCAGGTGATGGTTGCCACCAACGCCTTTGGTATGGGCATCGACAAGCCCAACGTGCGCTACGTGATTCACAACAACGTGCCCGAGAGCATCGAGGCCTACTACCAGGAGGCGGGCCGCGCCGGCCGCGATGGCGACCCGGCCAGCTGCCACCTGCTGTGGAACGGCAACGATTTTCGCATGCGCCGCTTTTTGATCGACCGCGGCGATGCGGCCGACGAGGCGCTCGACGACGAGCAACGCGCGTGGGCGCTCCAAAATCGATATCGTCTGCTCAGCCAGATGGAGGGCTACTGCAATACCACCGGCTGCCTGCGCGAATATATGCTGCGCTACTTTGGCGACGAGGCCGCGGCCGAGCATGCGGCAGCCGCCGCGGGCGGCACCGCCACGGACGAAGCCGAGGGCTGCGGCAACTGCAGCAACTGCCTCACGCAGTTCGAGGTCGAGGACGTCACCGATATGGCCCGCGCCGCCGTGCGCTATGTGGCCACGCGTCCCATGCGCTTTGGCAAGTCGCTGATCGCCGACGTTCTTCACGGCGGCAACACCGAGCGCATTCGCCAGATGCATCTGGACGAGGACCGCGGCTACGGTGAGCTGTCGAGCGAATCGGTCGGGCGCATCAAGGACATCATCGGCCAGCTGTGCGGCCGCGGTTATTTGGCCACCTCGCAGGGGCAGTACCCGGTCGTGGGACTGGGTCCGCGTGCCGGCGAGGTCGAGGATGAGGCGTTCGCCTTTACCGTTAAGCGTCGCGCGTCCAAGCGCAAGGCCTCGGCTCGCGCCCGCCGTGCGGTGGATCTGCTGCGCGAGGAGGCTGAGCTGGATCAGCGCTCGCGCGTGGGCGACGATGCCGAGCTGTTCGAGCGCCTGCGTGCCTTGCGCAAGGAGATCTCGACCGAGCTGGAGATGGCGCCGTACATGGTCTTTTCCGACAAGGCTCTGCGCGGCCTGTGCCGCCTGCGCCCGCAGACGCGCGACGAGCTTATCCAGATCAACGGCATCGGCGAGAAAAAGGCCGACGCCTTTGGCGAGCAGTTTATGGCGGCGATTGAAGAGTTTGAATCCGAGCATGCACGGGATGGAGCGTAACGATGGCAACCGACGATAAAACCGGCCGCGCTGGCGCGTCCGCCGTGCCGCTGTACCAGCAGGTCATGGACGACCTAAAGGGCGAGATCGCGCGCGGCGCGTACCCTGCCGGTTCGCGCATTCCTGCCGAGATGGAGCTCGCGAAGTCCTACGGCGTGGGGCGCATCACCGTGCGCCGTGCCATCGAGGAGCTGTCGCGCGCGGGGTATCTCCACCGACAGCAGGGGAGGGGCACCTTTGTGTGCGCTCCCAAGCTCAAGCGCAAGATTGTCCAGAAAGGCGACGTCCAGAGCTTTTCCGAGGGTTGCGCCGCCAACGACATGGTGGCCGGAGCGCGCCTGGTGTCGCGCACGGTGGTTGCGGCGACGCACGAGGATGCGGCATTTTTTGGCGTGGAACCCGGCTGCGAGCTCATTGTGGTCGAGCGCGTGCGCACGGCAGACGGCGTGCCCGTCATGCTCGAGAACAACGCCTTTGTGCTCGCCGACCATCCCTACCTGCAGACGCTGGCCGCCGAGGACCTCACCGATAACTCGATCTTTGCGCTCGTTGCCGACCACTCGGGCCGCGCGCCGCTCAAGTCCGATCCCTGCACCGTGGAGATTGCGCTTGCCGATGCTCAGG
>CABUVC010000052.1 GCA_902494855.1 uncultured Collinsella sp. | reverse complement strand
GCGCCACCTGGCACGTGCGGCACGTTAAAATAGATAAGACTATGCTCGTTTTGGCAGATAGGAGCGCAAGGATGGCGATCACGCCCGCAGAAATCGCGGAAACCCGCGGCATGGTTGAGGAACAGAACCTCGACATCAGGACCATCACCATGGGTGTTTCGCTCATGGGTTGCGGTGACGAGAACCTCGACCGCATGTGCACGAAGATCTACGACCACGTGACGCACACGGCTGAGCATCTGGTCGAGACCGCCGAGAACCTCGAGCGCGAGTACGGTATCCCCATCGTCAACAAGCGCGTCTCCGTTACCCCGGTGGCGCAGATCGCCGCTTGCTGCAAGGATGAGGACCTCACCCCTATCGCGCACGCCCTCGACCGCGCGGCCGAGACGCTCGGCATCGACTACCTGGGCGGCTTCTCCGCACTCGTCCAGAAGGGCATCGGCGACGCCGATCGCCGCGTTATCCAGTCCATCCCCCAGGCGCTCGCTACCACCAGCCGCGTCTGCTCCAGCGTCAATGTTGCTAGCCTGCGCGCTGGCATCAACATGGACGCCGTGCTTATGGCGGCCCAGACCATCATCGATGCCGCTAGACTCACGGCCAACCAGGATTCCGTCGGCGCTTCCAAGTTTGTCTGCTTTGCCAACATGGTCGAGGACTCCCCGTTTATGGCGGGCGCCGTCCACGGCGGTGGCGAGGCCGACGCCGTCATCAACGTAGGCGTCTCGGGCCCCGGTGTTATGGCCGCAGCCCTGGAGACGCTGCCCGATTCCGCCTCGATGATGGAAGTCGCCGAAAAGATTAAGCAGACCGCCTTTAAGATCACCCGCGCCGGCGAGCTCATGAGCCGCGAGGCCGCCCATCGTCTGGGTGTCGAGAAGGGCATTGTCGACCTGTCGCTGGCCCCCACGCCTGCCATCGGTGACTCCGTTGCCCGCATCCTCGAGATCATCGGCGTGGGCACCTGCGGCGGCCCGGGCACGACCTGCGCGCTCGCCATGCTCAACGATGCCGTCAAGAAGGGCGGCGTCATGGCCAGCTCCAGCGTGGGCGGCCTCTCGGGCGCCTTTATCCCCGTGTCCGAGGACGCCGGCATGATCGCCGCCGTCGAGGCCGGTGCGCTTTCGCTCGAGAAGCTCGAGGCCATGACCTGTGTGTGCTCCGTCGGCCTGGACATGATCGCCATCCCCGGCGACACCCCAGTCGAGACCATCGCCGGCATCATCGCCGACGAGATGGCCATCGGCGTCATCAACAACAAGACCACGGCCGTCCGCGTGATTCCCGCCATCGGCAAGGGCGTGGGTGACTGCGTCGAGTACGGCGGCCTGTTCGGCCGTGCGCCCATCATGCCGGTGAACCCCAACGCCGGCACCGTGCTTGCCCATCGCGGTGGACGTTTCCCGGCGCCGCTGAACTCGCTGAAGAACTAGCTGAGGGGGACTGGCGAGGAGCCCCGGGGAGGGCAAATATATAAGGTCGCCTGCTCGAACAGTCCTGGCTCGCACGGAGAGCACATTAAGTGCTCTCCGGCTCGTGCGGAACTCGCGATCGACCTTATATATTTGCCCTCCCCGGGGCTCCCGCACAACGGGCCCTCGGTTGGGTTCTATCCCTTTGGCAGTCGCTTCGCTTCTGCCCTACTTTGCTGGTATGGCGGTTTGGCGTTGGATCGGTTCTTTCTGATATATGCTGGTTGCGGCTCTTCTTTTGGGAGGAGTCGCTTTTTTGTTGCTAGGAGGTTGGCCCGTGGCTGATGGGGAGAATCGTTCTGAGCTGCTTTCTGCTGATTGGAATGGCGAATGGATGCGCTTGCAGGCTGGTCGGCGGCGGGCTGATGACTCTTTTGAGTGGGATAAGCGGGCTCGGCATTTTCGGCCGCTTGAGACTGCTCCGTATGCCCGGGACTTTATCAAGCTGTTGGCGTTAAAGCCTGGTGAATCCGTGCTTGATATGGGATGTGGAGCTGGGTCGATTGCTATTCCGCTTGCTCAGGCTGGGCATCCTGTGATTGCTGCTGACTTTTCCCCTGCCATGTTGGGCACGCTTGATGCTGGCATTGAGTACTATGGACTCGAGGATCGCATTACGCCGCTTGAGCTTGCTTGGGATGATGATTGGGATTTGGTTGGACCGGTCGCGAAAACGGTGGATGTTGCCTTTGCCAGTCGGTCGGTTACGACGACCGATCTAAAAGGTGCGCTTGCCAAGCTCGACCGTACGGCTCGTCGGCGTTGTGCTGTCACGATGGTCGCCAACTCCAGCCCGCGCTATGATCTGCACTTGATGAACGCTATCGGCGCCTCGGTTACCTGCAGCAATGGCTTTGTGTACGCCTTCAACATCCTCATTCAGATGGGTTCGTTGCCGCAGGTTACATACTTTGAATCGCCTCGTCGCGATACCTTCGACAGCCTTGAGGCAGGCGTGGCGGATTTTTCCCGTATGCTCGAGCATGGCAACGAGGATAAGATCGACTGCCTGCGCGACTACATCGCTCAACACATGATTGAGAACCCCCATGCCGGTGAGCCGGGCTCCAAGGGCGTGCCGCAGGGGCGCTATATGCTCGATCATGTCCGCAAGGTTCGCTGGGCGTTTATTGCATGGGAACCGGTCTCTGAATCCCGCTCGTAGCCCGTTCACAGCCCGAGCTGCCCATCACCTCGGCATCCGCATTCTTTGCGAACTGGGCAAACGCGCTCCACACCGTGCCGTTCCTGCGCTATCGTGGGACAGCTCACGTAGATTAAGGCCCCGTCGCGGGGCGCCCCATACATAGAAAGCGAGAACCCATGGCACTGACAGGAGCCCAGGTCAAGCAGCTTCGCAGCATGGCCCATCACCTCAACCCCGCCATCATCATCGGCAAGTCCGATGTCAACGAGGGCACCGTCGAGCAGACGGTCGCCTACCTGGAGAAGCACGAGCTCGTTAAGTGCTCCGTGCTCGATGGCTCCAGTCTTTCCGCCCGCGAGGCCGCCGAAGAGCTCGCTGAGCGTTGCCACGCCGAGGTCGTCCAGGTCATCGGCCGCAAGTTCTCGCTGTATCGCGAGTCCTCGCGCAAGGACATCGAGAAGATCAAGCTCGTCTAAGAGCCAATGATCCGGCGAGCCAACACATAGCAAGCTTACGGGTGCCCAAGTACTTCGGGCGCCCGTTTTTTTATCGCTCGACCAGCACGCGATTGAGCCGCCCCTCCACCAAGCGCTCGTATAGATGCCGCGTCTCGGGCTCGGGTACGCCATTGACCTGTTCCCTTAGATGGTGCATATGCCCGCTGTATAGCTCGACGATATCGCGCCGCCGCCCCGCCGCACTGTAGACGCGCATGGCGCAGCGCACCATATCCTCACGCGCCGTTTCCTGTCGAAGCCCCGACTCCGCCAGCCAAATCGCCGACTGCAAATCGTTTTCTTCTAGAGCGGCATTTGCTCCCTTAATCATGCAATCGATGTACTTTGACTGCATAATGCGTCGCATACGCAAAAAGTAGGTGGGGTTACAGCCATTGGGAACATACAGCGGCCCGGCATAAAGCTGCTCAATCTTAAGGCACAGCTCGACCAGATGGGGTCCGCGCGCACCTGTGCGATTTCCCAAAACTTCGCGGCTTATCTGATCAAACAACCGCACGTCAGTCTTGACGTAATCGCCGTTAAGCCCAATGCACTCGTTTTGGATCAGCACACACGACTTGCCGTCCGGTGTCGGCCCCAAGGCCGAACGCAAGCGCGATATCGTCGAGTACAGATTGTTACGAGCGCTATTGAACTCGGCATGGGGCCACAACTCCATGGCCAGCGTCTCACGATCGACGAGCGCATCCATGCCCAGCGCAAGCCGCTCGGCAAGTGTCGCCGCCTTCTTGCGGCGCCACATTTTGTCCGTGATGGGAAACCCGTCGCGCTCGGCGCGGAACGCACCAAACATGCGAATCTCGATATGGTCGATGGTATCAACGGCTTCAACCTCGCCGGCCTGGAACAGGCGCTCGCCCTCCCCTTCCAAATCGTCGCGCAGCGAGTACCGCGACAGCTCGCGCACGGGAAGCTTCTTGCGAATCCTGGTCGCCGGCTCGCCCAGACAATGCATGGCAAGGCGCGCAAAGAGCCGATACGATGGCTCTAGGATCCCCGCGCGATTCATGGACATCCAGGCCGCGAGATCGCTATCTCGCCCCGCGCAAGCCAAATGCAGCGCCACCATCCAGGCTTCTGCACCACCAACCTGCGTCTGGCTTATATCGAGCAACTCCGCTTCCTCGCGCACCGAAACCATCGAGGTGTTACGCAGATACGCCGCGCGCTCCAGCAGCAATGCGTTATCGCGCATGTACGCAATCGACTCCTCGGCAAGTTTGAGCACTTGGACCGCACGGAACTTTGCATTAACCGGCCGTCCCTCTGCCAGCGACTGCCAGCCTTCTAGCAACAGGCCAAACAGCTGAATCTGGTTGTCGCGCATGCGCACGGCAAAACGATCGAGCTCGTTGAACGCCGCGTCGTCGGTTACCGGCAAGCCGGAAAGGAGCCGCCGTGCCGCCAACACCATGCGCACCCAGATAGCCATCGCCTTAAGCCCACGCACGTCGAGTGCCTCCCGCACCACCGTCATCTCGTCGTCACGCTCGTCGGTTCCCGCAAACGACCCGTCAAAAAGCTCCACCAGCATGCTATCGGCCCGTATAACAATCCCCGCGATGTCGAGCTCACAGTCGTAGGCCTTGCTCGTTTTGAGCTGCTGTAGAACGCCGCCGTCATCTCCCCGCTCGGTCAGGCAGCGCTTGACCTCGATATGCGCGGACAACATATCGAGTGCGGTATGGGATGTCTCGATTTCTGGCACGGCCAGGTTCGTAGGAAGCCCAAGCCCGTTGTCCCCATAGCAAACAGCCGTCAGTGTCTGGGCCACCCTCCATGAAACAGGGTCTATTTCGCAGGCCGCCCGTTCGCCCCCGCGCTCGATAACCGATGCCATATAGCGAGCGAGCTTTGTATTGGACACGCTGACCGCTGCCAAATACACGCCGAGCGCCTCGGCAGGCGTTGGCTCTGGAGCCGGATCCTCGGCATCGATCGTGCCCAGCGCTGCTCGGCAGATATCGGCCCCGTGCCCCGTCAGAGCCAGATCGACCCCATACTGCCCAGCAAGTTCAAGGACCGCATCACGGTCCAAAAAGGCGTCCGCCAGGCCCATCGCCGCATCGCATCGGCCCGCCTTAAGCAAAATCCGGGCCGCCCTCGGAACAAGTTCGGGGCGAACCTCGGCCACCAACTTACGCAAGCGCAAGCGTCCGTTATCCTCCGTGCCCAGACACGTAAAACTCCGCTCGGCGGGGTCCAAGCCAAAGATCGGGTAGTCGCGTACAAAGTAGGACTGGTCGACCATCGATAGCCTCACCCCGCAAGCCTCGAGTTCTGCGATATTGCCCTCGCCCATCAAAATCATGAGACATGCCACGCAAAACAGTGCATTATTGTCGAGCGAAGCCAGATCGACAAGTGCCGCGCCATATACGTTGACAATCTCGTTTTCGAGCAGACCGGCTACGTCGCCTTGGCCATATAGACCCGTCTGCAATGCCGAGACGAGCTCGGGCACGCCCTGCGTAAGCTGATAAAAGTCGAGCGATGTGCTGATCGAAAACGCCGATGCCCACGCCGAATACTCATAGGCATGCACCTTGAGCATCTGCGCATTGATCTTAACCGAATCGCCCAGCCCATGAATCAGTTGACGATTTGAAGGACGGCAGGAGATAAAGACCCCTACCCCCATAGCGCGCAGGCCGCGAATCCTGTCGATGAGGTCTTCGGTATCGTGCTGATCGAGGTTTGGCACATTATCAATCGCGATAAGGGAGTGCGGTTTGTCTTTGAGTTCTTCGGTAACCACCTCGAGCTGCATAAACACCTCGCGCCCAGTGGCGCGATCGGCCTCGATAATCCGCACGGGACCTCGCGTCGGGTCGCATTTAACCTCATGGGTGTACTGCAGCAGCACCGAGGTCTTCCCAAACCCGTCGGGCGCATAGAGAACCACGATGCCGGCCTTTCGGCCCTTGGCGAGAAGCTCATTCATCAAGCGTTCGCGTCGCACCATATAGCCTCCGCCCAGCGGCATCAGCTCGAGGTCGTCTATACTGCTCAAATCGTTTACCATGCCCGCTCCTCAACTCGACCGTATGGACACTGTAACCGCAAGACCATACAAGCCGCGCTATGAATAGAGCGACCTTGTGTTTGAGGTTGTCTTTTGGTACGCAAGCGGCAAGTTTTTGTACAGCGAGGGCCGATTGTTATTAATCCCCCGACTAATCGGTCTTTAAGCAGGTAAACGGCTTGTCAGCTTGTCCCATCTAAGCGGCAGTGTAACGCAGATGAACAAGGTTCAGCCATGTCATTCAACTCGCCTAGCACCCGCTACCGTCTACGACCTTTTAGTGGCATTTTTGCATAGAATCTGGTATGGAATGAATCAAGCTGTTTGACATCCGGCATTCGCCAAGCTTGCGGCAAGATTTTGGTCAAGCGGGCGGAAAGGGATAACAAAAAGGCCCCCGCAAAGCGGAGGCCTTAGGCAAGGCTATGTCGAGGTGCAGGATTCGCGCTACTCGCAGAGCGAAAGGGCGGCCTCGTCGGCAACGACAACGCAGTTGGTGTGCAGCTGCAGGATCGAAGCCGGGCACGCGGGCGTAACCGGGCCATAGCACATGTCATGCACGGCCTGAGCCTTGGCCTCGCCGTTGGCGACGACTAGGATCATGCGGGCATACATGATGGTCTGGGTACCCATGGTGTAGGCCTGACGGGGAACATCGTCGATGCTGTCGAACAGGCGGCTGTTGGCCTGAATGGTGCTCTCGGTGAGGTCGACGCAGTGCGTGCCCTTGGAGAAGTGGTCATCGGGCTCGTTGAAACCGATGTGGCCGTTGTTGCCAATGCCGAGCAGCTGCAGATCCGGGTAACCGGCGGCGGCGACGATCTTGTCGTACTCAGAGCAGGCAGCGGCGGCATCGGGGTTGGAACCGTCGGGCACATGCGTGTTGTTCAGGTCGATGTTGATGTGATCGAAGAAGTTCTCACGCATAAAGTAGTGATAGCTCTGGGGATCGTCGTGCGAAAGGCCGCGATACTCGTCCAGGTTGTAGGTGCTGACCTCGGCAAAGTCGACGTCGCCCTTCTCGTACCAAGCAGCGAGCTGCTTGTAGGCACCGATCGGGGTGGAGCCGGTGGCAAGGCCCAGCACACAGTCGGGCTTGAGGATAACCTGCGCCGAGATAATATTGGCGGCCTTGCGGCTCATATCCTCGTAGTCTTTAGCTTTAATGATCTTCATTACGCGTCCTTTCTCGTACAAGAGAGGCAAGGCTCCCCTTACAAGCACTTGCCCGCGGCCCGCGTCGGCCGCAACCAACGTGTGCGGCCACCAGGGCGAGGTCGCGTAATGTATGTGTCTCGTGTCTAGCCGCGTCGAGGCCCCTGCCCGTCCACGGTGACCCGAAGCCTTTTAGCTTCGGACAAACCCCATCTTGCCACGGAGGGCGTCCTCTTTCAAGGGCGCCCTCCGTAAACGTGTTTGAATTGTAGGCTAATGGCCACGTGCACTTGCTAGCGCTCGCGAGCAACGATGAGCTGGTCCATCTCTTCGACATGCGCACCAACGGAGCCCTTGATACTCGAGAACTCAACGGAGTTGCACACCAAGATGGGAACCGTCACATCGTAGCCCTCGGCAGCAATTGCCTCGCGATCGAACTCGATGAGCACGTCACCCTTATGGACGACATCGCCCACCTGTGCATGCACGCTAAAATGCTTGCCCTCAAGCTGAACAGTGTCCAAACCAACGTGGATGAGCACGTCTAGGCCATCGACCGTGTTGAGCGCAACGGCGTGACCCGTGGGAAAAATGGCCTCGACCTTGGCGTCTGCCGGCGCAATCACACGCGTGCCGGTAGGCTGAATCGCCACGCCCTGGCCCAAAAGGCCGGTGGCAAATGTCTGGTCATTGACCTCGGACAACGGAATGACGTCGCCCGAGATGGGAGCATCCAGCGTAAGAACTCGTCCACGCATACCAAAAGACCTTAGGACTTTAGTGAACATGCTCCCCCTCGGACATACCAATCAATCAAAATAGCTTTAACAGTTTACCACTTGGCACCCGTTTTTGACCATTAGGGAAGTTCGCGCTTGACAACCTCGACGATGTCGTCGACAACACGCTGAGTGAGTTCGTGCGTCTCCGCCTCGGCCATAACACGGACCAGCGGCTCGGTACCGCTCGGGCGCACCAGAATGCGGCCGCGGCCGTCAAGCTCCTTCTCGGCAGCAGCGACGGCATCCCAGATGGGCTGGCAATCGTCCAGGCCGGCCTTGTTGTCGGAATGCACGTTGACGAGTACCTGCGGGTACTTCTTCATGATGCCGGCAAGATCAGTGAGGGTGCGACCGGTGCGCTTAAGCACGGCCAGCAGCTGAAGAGCCGTCACCAGGCCGTCACCGGTGGTGTTGTGCTCCAGGAAGATGATGTGGCCGGACTGTTCGCCGCCGATGACGGCACCGTCCGCAAGCATACGCTCCAAAACGTAGCGGTCGCCCACAGCGGTCTGAACCATCTCGAAGCCCTGCTCCTTCATAGCGATGGAGAAGCCCAGGTTGCACATGACGGTCGAGACGATCTCGGAGTTGGCGAGCTTGCCGCGGGCGGCGAGGTCAGAACCGCAGATAGCCAGGATGTAGTCACCGTCGATCTCATTGCCCTCGCTGTCCACGAACAGCACGCGGTCGGCGTCGCCGTCGTGGGCCAGGCCGATATCGGCATGGGTGCGCAGCACGAGCTCGCGCAGGGGCTCAAGGTGAGTGGAGCCGCACTCAACGTTAATGTCGGTGCCGCAGTAATCGGTGTTGATAGCGTGCACCGTGGCGCCCAGGCGCTGCAGCGCGGCGGGCGTAGTCTGGCAAGAAGCGCCGTGGCCGCAGTCGACGGCAACGACTAGGCCATCGAGCCTCAGGCCGTCGAGCGTATCGATGGCATGATCGACATATGCCTTGCGAGCGTCCTTCATCTTGATAATGTGGCCCACGCCGGCGCCGGTCGGCAACGTGTCGGCAGCCATGGCCTCCTCGGACATGACCCAGGCGCTGATCTCTTCCTCAACCGCGTCGGGAAGCTTCATGCCCTTGCGGCTAAAGAACTTGATGCCGTTGAACTCCGGCGGATTGTG
Organism: uncultured Collinsella sp.; assembly: GCA_902494855.1. GTDB lineage: Bacteria > Actinomycetota > Coriobacteriia > Coriobacteriales > Coriobacteriaceae > Collinsella. Next base: position 352 of record CABUVC010000052.1, on the reverse strand, counting down.
CGAAGCAGAGATGACGATGCCGCCGTCGAGCTCGTTCTGGACGGTGAGCAGCGCCACGGCAGGCGTGGGGATGACGCCGCAGCAGTGCGGACGGCCGCCCTCGGCCATGATGCCGGCGGTCAGAGCGCTCTCGAGCATGGTGCCCGAAAGACGCGTGTCGCGGCCGACGCAGATATCCGGACCAAGAAACTTGGTCGCCGCGCGGCCCAGGCGAAACGCAAGATCGCACGAGAGGTCGGCATTGGCGACGCCACGGACGCCGTCGGTACCGAAGATGTTCTGGGGCATAGGATCGCTCCTTCCCTAGCAGGCGATATGCAACCGCCCACGCTAGTCGAAAAAGAAAAGCGGG
>CABUVC010000051.1 GCA_902494855.1 uncultured Collinsella sp. | reverse complement strand
GAGCCGGAGAGCACTTAATGTGCTCTCCGTGCGAGCAGGACTGCCCGAGCAGGCGATCAAACCCCGCGCCCATCCCGGCGAGCACTCGGGTACCAGTGACCTACAGGTGGCTAATAATCAGTTCCATCTTGCCTTCGAGGTCGATGGAGCTGACGGTGCTCGGGGCCAGCAGGTGGCTTCCCTTGTGGACGGGGTCGCCGCAGACGGTGCCTTCGCCGTTGATGACCGACAGGCACATGAAGGGCCAGCGCTGGTCGAGGGTCTTGCTGCCGTCGACGCGCACGCGATCGACGGTGTAGCAGGAGTTAGACTCGAGCTCGGTCACGCCGTCGACCTCGGGCGCGGTCACCGTGCCGTCGGTCGGAGCCTGAGCATCAAAGTCGATGCAGTCGAGGCTCTGCTCAATGTGCAGGGGACGCAGTTTGCCGTCGGTGCCGGGACGGTCGTAGTCGTACAGGCGATACGTCACGTCGCTCGACTGCTGCGTCTCCAAAATGAGCGTGCCGGTCTTGATGGCGTGGACGGTACCGGAATCAATCTGGAAAAAGTCGCCCTTGTGAATCGGCAGCACGTTGAGCATGTCGTCCCAGCGGCCGTCCTCGATCATACGCGCGGCCTCGGCGCGGTCGTGCGCGCGCTGTCCGACGATGATCGTGGCGCCGGGCTCGCAGTCCAGTACATACCAGCACTCGGTTTTGCCCAGGCTGCCGTTCTCGTGCTCGGCGGCGTACTCGTCATTGGGATGGATCTGGATCGAAAGGTCGTCCTTGGCGTCTAGAATCTTAATGAGCAGCGGGAACTCCTTGCCCTCGCAGTTACCAAAGAGCTCGCGGTGCTCGGCCCACAGCCACGAAAGCGTGTGACCGGCGTACGGGCCCTCCGCGATCTGGCAGTCGCCGTTGGGGTGGGCCGAGATAGCCCAACACTCACCGATGGGACCCTCGGGAATGTCGTAACCAAATACGGTTTCGAGCTGGCGGCCGCCCCAGATCTTCTCGTGGAAAATCGGCGTGAGTTTAATCAAATCGGACATGTGCATACTCCCATAAGGTTGTGCGGGTGCCGCGTAAGACAGCTCAAAACGAGCACCCACCGGATTACAAAACTAGGCCAGCGTTACGTTGTGCAGCTCAAAGCGGTCGCCTACGTTGTGCGAGATAGAATATTCAAACGCGGTGCCGCTATCCAAGAAGCCAATCTGGTTGAGTTCGAGCAGGGGAGTGCCGGGTTTGGTATCCAGGCGCTCAGCCTCTTCCTCAGTTGCCGCGACGGCGCGAATGGTACGGTGGAAACTCGAGATCTTGAGTCCGCACTGCTCGCGGATGAAGCTGTAGACCGACGCGTACAGGTCTTTTTTCTTAAGACCCGGAATCAGCTCGAGTGGCATATAGGTGTACTCAATAACGATGGGCTGACCATCGACCTCGCGTACGCGCACGATGTGATAGGCAAAGTCGTCTTCGGCCATTCCCAGCTGGGTCGCAACCTCTGCCGGCGGATTGACGATCGAGAAATCGTAGACCACCGAGGTCACTTTCTCCCCGCGATGCTCGTACGAAAAGCCTTGGGCACGGTCGTTCTTGCCTTGGAAAAACACCTGGCCGGGAAGCCCCGCCGTGTCCTTGACGTAGGTGCCCGATCCGCGCCGGCTGGTAATAAGGCCTTCCTCGGTGATCTGCTCAATCGCGCGCTTGACGGTGATCTTGGAAACGCTATACAGCTCGCAAAACTCTACGACGGTGGGCAGTTTGTCGCCCGGCTTAAGGGAGCCGTCCTCGATGCTTCGACGGATATCTGCAGCTATCGCCTCGTATTTGGGAATCATGCAATCCTCCCTTCATATTTGCGTTGATATAAAGAGAGTATACCTACTTAAAAAGCATCCATATGGCTTTCATGAAAGAAGTACGATAAAGAAAAATGAAAAAGACGCTTTACATATAAAATTAGAGCGCTATAGTTACAGACAACAAGCGAGATGCATTGGCGTTTGCTTGTGCTGTTTGGGGACGGATTTGTTTTGGCGGGCAGGGTATCCAGATACCTGGTGCGCGCCCGCGCCGGATTGCCTGCCAAAGCAAGCCCGTCTCCAACCGAAAGCTCTAGACACGAAAGCGAGGACTTTGATGGCTCAGTATCAGCTGCCCCGTGACTTCTTCTTTGGCGCTGCTATGTCCGGCCCACAGACTGAGGGTCAGTGGAACCAGGGCGGCAAGCTCGAGAACCTGTGGGACACCTGGTCCATCCAGGATCTGGGTTCGTTTTACAACTGCGTTGGCTCTTATGCCGGCAATGACTTTATGGCCAAGTACCAGGAAGACTTTCGCATTTTGAAGGACTTGGGCCTGAATACCTATCGCACTTCCATCCAGTGGAGCCGTCTGCTCGATGCCGACGGCAACCTCAACGAGGAGGGTGCTGCGTGGTATCACGAGCTGTTCCGCGCCTCTCGCGAGGCCGGCCTGGAGCCGTTTGTCAACTTGTACCACTTTGACATGCCCACCTACCTTTTTAACCGTGGCGGCTGGGAGAGCCGCGAGGTCGTTGAGGCTTACGCGCATTACGCCGACGTCGCCTTCCACGAGTTTGGCCAGGAGATTAAGTACTGGTTCACCTTTAACGAGCCCATCGTCGAGCCCGAGCAGCGCTATCAGGAGGGCGTGTGGTTCCCGCAACTCCACGACTTTAGCCGCGCTCGCACCGTGCAGTATCACATCTCGCTGGCACATGCGCTGGCCGTGGCCAACTATCGTAAGGCCTATGACGAGGGCGCTATTCGCGCCGATGCCAAGATCGGCATGATCAACTGCTTTACCCCGGTTTACACCAAGCAGAATCCCAGCGAGGCAGACCTCGAGGCCGTGCGTATGACCAGCGGCATCAACAATCGCTGGTGGCTCGACCTTATTACCAAGGGCGAGCTTCCTGCCGACGTGCTCGACAGCCTGGCCGAGGGCGGCGTTAAGCTCCCGTTCCGTGCCGGCGACCAAGAGATTCTCAAGCAGGGTGTTGTCGACTGGCTCGGCTGCAACTACTACCACCCCACGCGTGTTCAGGCGCCGGCGAGCAAGGTCGACCAGTACGGCCTGCCGCACTTTGCCGACGAGTACGTATGGCCCGACGCCGTTATGAACGAGAGCCGTGGCTGGGAGATCTACCCGCAGGGCCTCTACGACTTTGGCATGGACTGCGCTAAGAACTACCCCGATCTTGAGTGGTTCGTTTCCGAGAACGGCATCGGCATCATGGACGAATACAAGAACCGTGACGCCGAAGGAACCATCCAGGATGACTACCGCGTCGACTTTGTACGTCAGCACCTGGAGTGGGTGGCCAAGGCAATTGCCGAGGGCGCCAAGTGCCGCGGATACCATTACTGGGCCGTCATCGATAACTGGTCTTGGGCTAATGCCTTTAAGAACCGTTACGGTTTTGTCGAGGTCGACCTTATGGACGGCTATAAGCGCCGCCTTAAGAAGTCGGCGGCTTGGCTCAAACAGGTTGCCACAACCCACGTGGTTGATTAGCGACCGGGCGAACGCCCAGACCGCGCGCTGCCGCGCGCAACACATGGCACATCTGGTGGCAGAGGGCGACAGGCCACCGTGCGCATAGGAAAAGGCCGGATTTGAAAGTTAGGAGCAATCATGGCCAGTGACAACGGAAAGAGCTTCCTCGACAAGTTTGCCGAGGTCTCTGCAAAGGTGGGAAACCAGGTTCACCTGCGTTCCCTGCGTGACGCCTTCGCGACCATCACGCCGCTCTATATCCTTGCGGGTATCGCGGTTCTTATTAACAACGTCGTGTTCCCCCTGTTCCCGCTCGATGCGGCGGGCCTTGCCAACCTTCAGACGTGGGGTTCGGCGATTACGCTGGGTACCCTCAACGTCTCTGCTATTATCTTGGCCGGATTGATTGGCTACAGCCTCGCTAAGAACAAGCGTTTCGATAACCCGCTCGCTTGCGTGGTCGTCGCTATCTCTGCTTTCGTCATCATGATGCCGCAGCAGATCACCGCCACGCTTGCCGCCACGAGCCCGCTGCTCACCGACAAGATCACCTCCGCCGAGGTCACGGGCGCCCTTTCGACTGCCAACACTGGCACTAATGGTCTGTTCTCGGCCATTATCATCGCCCTGCTTTCCGTCTCGCTTTTCATCAAGATTTCTGGCGTCGAGAAGCTCAAGGTTAAGCTGGGCGAGGGCGTGCCTCCCGCGGTCTCCAACTCCTTCAACGTCATGATCCCGATGCTGCTCAACCTCGCGATCTTCGCTCTTGCCGCAGCCCTGCTTGCCGTGTGCGCCGGCACCGATCTGTGCGCCATCATCTCCACGTGCATCTCCAACCCGCTCAAGAGCATCATGAACGCCGGTCCGTGGGCTGTTATCCTCATCTACACCCTTGCTAACCTGCTGTTCTGCGTCGGTATTCACCAGTCCACCATCTCTGGCGCTACCGTCGAGCCGATCCTGACCATGCTCATCGTCGACAACATGGCTACCTTTGCCGCCGGTGGCACCATCCAGCCCGATCACTACATGAACATGCAGATCGTTAACAGCTTCGCCCTCATCGGCGGCTCGGGCTGCACCCTCATGCTCCTGCTCGACACGCTCCTGTTCTCCAAGAACAAGGCATCCGAGACCGTTTCCAAGATGGCTATCCTGCCTGGTCTGTTCAACATCAACGAGCCGGTTATCTACGGTTACCCCATCGTGTACAACCTGCCGCTCATGATCCCGTTCGTCCTCCTTCCCGACCTGTTCATCGGCATCACCTATGGCCTTACCTGCGCAGGCATCATCAGCCCCTGCATCGCCCAGGTGCCCTGGACTATGCCTCCCGTCATCAATGCCCTGCTCGCTACGGGCTTTGACTGGCGCGCCGGCGTGTGGCAGGCTCTCGAGATTGTCATTGGCATGGCCGTCTACCTGCCCTTTATGAAGATTTCCGAGAAGGCAATCGCCAAGCAGGAGGCCCTTGCCGAGCAGAACGCCTAAACGTTCGCTTTCCCTTCCACCGTTGCGGGCACCGGTACGCGGTGCCGGTGCCCGCGGCTCTCTCCCTTGTGTAAAGATGCAGGGGGGTGGGCACAATAGCCGCAAGGAATAAAACCAGTCGTCGTCTGCGCGCCGCGCAGTTATAAGGAGGAAACCATGAAGAAGATCATGCTCTGCTGCAATGCCGGTATGTCCACGAGCCTGCTGGTCCAGAAGATGCAGGCCGAGGTTGCAAACCGTGGTCTGGATATTGAGGTCGAGGCTCGTCCCATGAACGAGGCCCACGATCACCTGGGCGAGTGCGACATGTTGCTGCTTGGTCCGCAGATCGGCTACACCAAGGGCGATTTTGAGAAGGAGGCCGCCGGTCGTTTCCCGGTCGAGGTCATCAACATGGTCGACTACGGCCGCATGAACGCTGCCGGCATCATCGACCACTGCGTCAGCGTGATGGGCTAGGTGCTCCGCATGGAGGATATGAACGAACTGCAGATGACCTGCTTTGAGATCATCAGCTACGTCGGTACCGCCAAGAGCATGTACATCAATGCCGTGCAAAAGGCCAAGGAGGGCGATTTTGACGCCGCCGAGGAGCTTATCAAGCAGGGCGACGAGGCCTATAACGGTGGCCACGATGTTCACATGGGGCTTCTGAAGAAGGAGGCCAACGGCGAGCGTAACGGTGAGGCTCCGTTGATTCTGCTGCATGCCGAGGACCAGATGGCCGGCACCGAGACCATGCGCGTCATGGCGACGGAGCTCATCGAGATCCACAAGCAGCTGCAGGCACTCAAGGCCTAGTCGGCGTTATCGCCGCGATGGGCCGTGCGGTCCAACAGACAACACAGTCCCTTTGACGGGCGCCGGGAGTCTCCGCCTCCCGGCGCCTTTATATTTGGGGAAGGTCTTGCGCGATCTATTGAGTGACCATTCGCGCTTCCCCAGATAAAACCTGCCAAAACAAACCTGCCCCTTTTTGGCAGGTTTTTGCCTTGGGAGCGGTACCATACAGGCAATGTTTAAACGAGAAAGGCGGGCTCCCATGGAACCTAAGCAGTATTACATCGGCATCGACGTCGGCGGCACTTCGGTTAAGGAGGGCCTGTTCGACGAGGACGGTAACCTGCTGGCCAAGGCCAGCGTGCCCACGCCGCCTATCGTTGACGCCGCGGGCTTTGCCGCGGTGACCGAGGCTATCGACCAGGTGGTCGCCAAGGCCCAGATTCCGCGCGCCTTTGTGGCGGGTATTGGCCTGGCCGTTCCGTGCCCCATCCCGGCATCGGGCGATGCCAAGGTCAAGGCCAACATTGCCATTAACCTGCCCGAGCTAAGAGTCGCCATTCAGGAGCACTGCCCCGACGCGGTCGTTAAGTACGAGAACGATGCCAACGCTGCTGCCATGGGCGAGGCCTGGCTCGGCTCTGCCAAGGGCGTGCAGAACGTGGTGATGGTCACCATCGGTACCGGCGTGGGTGGCGGCGTTATCGTCAACGGCGACGTGGTGTCGGGCGTTGTGGGTGCCGGCGGCGAGATTGGCCACATGTGCCTGAACCCGGCTGAGGAGCGCACCTGCGGCTGTGGCGGCCATGGCCATCTGGAGCAGTATTCCAGCGCCACCGGCGTGGTGAGTAACTACCTTGCCGAGTGCAAGAAGGCGGGCGTCGAGCCCATCGAGCTCACCGGGCCTTCTGATTCCAAGGACGTGTTCCAGGCCTGCCGCGAGGGTGACAAGCTCGCGCTGGCAGCTGCCGATACCATGGCCGACTATCTCGGCCGTGCCCTGGCGCTTATTGCCAACGTGGTCGATCCCGAGATGTTCCTGATCGGTGGCGGCGCGTCCGCTTCGGCCGATGTCTACCTCGACAAGGTCCGCGAGCACTTTAAGCAGTACGCGCTTTCTGCCTCGCGCGAGACGCCCATCAAGGTCGCTTCGCTCGGCAACGACGCCGGCATCATCGGTGCCGCTTACGTAGCCCTGCGCGCCGCCGGCAAATAGCTGGTGCAAGGGGGCCAGGTTACTTTGCACCAACATGGTGCAAAAGGGACAGCCTTGGCCTCCATGCCTGCCCCAAAATATGCCGTAGCCCTTCCGTCTGCGAAGGCTCGGCATCGGCGTGCTACCATAGCTACGTCCAAGTACACATATCAAGTGGAGGATATCCATGGCAAACGTTCTTGTCTTTGGTCACCAGAACCCCGATAACGACGCCATCATGAGCGCCGTCGTCCTGTCCCAGCTGCTCAACCAGGTTGAGTATGCCGGCAACACCTACGAGGCCTGCGCCCTTGGTCAGCTTCCGGCAGAGTCCGCCAAGCTGCTCGCCGACGCCGGCATTGCCGAGCCCCGCGTGATTGAGTCCGTCGAGGCCGGTCAGCTTGTCGTCCTCACCGACCACAACGAGTCCGCCCAGTCCGTCGCGGGCCTTAAGGACGCCACGGTCTTTGGCGTCGTCGACCATCACCGCATCGGCGACTTCGAGACCGCCGGCCCGCTGCATTACATCTGCCTGCCCTGGGGCTCCAGCTGCACCATCGTCACCAAGCTCGCCGGCGTGCTCGGCGCTGAGCTTTCCGACGTACAGGCCAAGCTGCTGCTCTCGGCCATGATGACCGATACGCTCATGCTCAAGAGCCCCACCACCACCGATGTCGACCGCGCCGTCGCCGCCAAGCTCGGCGAGCAGGTGGGCGTCGACCCGGTCAAGTTTGGCATGGAGGTCTTCCTCACCCGTCCGTCCGGCTCCTTCACTGCAGCCGAGATGGTCGGCAACGACATCAAGATGTTCGAGCCCGCTGGCAAGAAGCTGCTCATTGGCCAGTACGAGACCGTCGACAAGAGCCGCGCACTCGGCATGATCGACGAGATCCGCGAGGCCATGCGCGCCTACGCCGCCGAGAAGGGTGCTGACGGCATTGTCCTGTGCATCACCGACATCATGGAGGAGGGCTCGCAGGTCCTGCTCGAGGGCGAGACCGAGGCTGCTCAGAAGGGCCTGGGCATTGCCGACGAGCACGACGGCGTCTGGATGCCGGGCGTCCTCTCCCGTAAGAAGCAGGTCGCTGCCCCCATCATGGCCGCCTGCTAGGTTTAGTTGACCAAACGCCCCGACCGGATCGCGGACGCCCCGCGCTCCGGTCGTTTTTTGTGCGCGGGACCACGTCGCCTATTGGACAGGGGCGCCCGTGCCGTTGAGCAAATAATGTTCAACCTGTGGTTCCGCTTTTCGGCCGCGCTTGCGCGCTTGTCGCGCAGGGTAGGCTAGATGCAAGCGTAATACGTTAGAGCGCGGCGCCGCCATCTGGGCGGGCCGTGCTTTTTTAAGACGGGAGCTTTCCCGTGAAAGGAGCCGCCCATGGCAGCAACTGAGCAGCTGTTCAATGTTCGTGAGCGCAAGCGCTTTGAACGTCACGACATCTGGGAGCGCATTGCCGAGAACGGCACCATTTCTGCCGCCGTCATGGTGATCGCCGCCATCGCCGCCGTCATCTGCGCCAATACCGATGCCTACGAGGCCATCCATCACTTTTTGGAGACCCCGCTGTATGTGGGTCTGGGCAACCTTACGGCTGGTCTCACCGTTGAGCTTTTCGTCAACGACTTCCTCATGGCGATTTTCTTTTTGTTGGTGGGCATTGAGCTTAAGTACGAGATGACGGTCGGCGAGCTCAAGAATCCGCGTCAGGCCATGCTTCCCATGCTGGCGGCCGTGGGCGGCGTCGTCGTTCCCGCCTGCATCTACCTGATCTTTAACCATGCCGGCGCCCGCAACGGTTGGGCCATCCCCATGGCAACCGATATTGCCTTTGCGCTGGGCGTGCTGTCGCTTTTGGGCAACCGCGTTCCCAACGGCGTGCGCGTGTTCTTCTCGACGCTCGCTATCGCCGACGACCTGATCTCCATCGCCGCCATCGCCATCTTCTACGGTCAGAGCCCCAATCCGTTTTGGTTGGGCGCCGCCGCGCTTGTGACCTGCGCGCTCGTGTGGCTTAACAAGACGCAGCATTACCGCCTTGCCCCGTATTCGGTACTGGGGCTGCTGTTGTGGTTCTGCATGTTCAAGAGCGGCGTACATGCCACGCTTGCTGGCGTCATCCTGGCCTTCACCATTCCGGCCAAGTGCGGCGTCAAGCTCGATAGTCTCACCGATTGGCTGGGCGAGTGCCTGCCGCTGCTCGATGACCGCTACGACGACGAGGCACACATCCTGGGCCAGCATGACTTTACCGTCTCGACTACCAAGGTCGAGCGCGTCATGCACCGCGTGACCCCGCCGCTTATCCGTATGGAGCGTCTGATCTCCACGCCGGTCAACTTTGTGATCCTGCCGATCTTTGCGTTCGTAAACGCTCAGGTTCGCTTAGTGGGCGTGGACATGAGCACGCTGCTCACCGATCCGGTGACGCTCGGCGTGTACTTTGGCATGCTGCTGGGCAAGCCGATCGGCATCTTTGGTATGACGTTTGCCCTGGTTAAGCTTAAGGCCTGCGAGCTGCCGCACAATGTCAACTGGCACATGATTGCCGGCGTGGGCATTCTGGGCGGTATCGGCTTTACCATGTCGATCCTCATCAGCGGCCTCGCCTTCCCGACGGCCCAGTTTGAGGTTCT
>CABUVC010000050.1 GCA_902494855.1 uncultured Collinsella sp. | reverse complement strand
ATGGGGCCTCGGGGGCGTTCGGCTAGCTGTGGGAATGGCCTATTTGCTCAATGTGTTCGGCTGAGATCGGAAATCAACCAAACTGAACTAGGTTCAGTTGACATGGTTAAAAACGAGGGGCGACGCTTTTGCGTCACCCCTCGTCCCGGCCGGTTGCTTTAGTTGTACACACGGTAGTTACACTTGAACTGGGTTATGTGTCCATAGCTGGAGCGGTACCAACCCGACGTATAGCTGATTGCCTCTGCGCCTAGATAGTCGTAGCCCTTGTTGTAGCGAAGCTGACGGTAGGTCGTGTCGTACTCTGCTACGTAAAACGTGTCTCCAGAGAAGGCTTTATACCGGTCCTTAACCGTCGAAGCCATGTACGCGGGTTCGACATCGCCTTTCTCCCCGTTGAGCGCATAGACGGGTGCCGCGATTCCGCATAAAGCCGTTGCCACGAGGATGGCGTAGACAGCCATGCGCGACGCATTGGACTTCAGCTGTTCAAATAGTTTCATGTCATTCACCTCCTTCGTATGTATCGAGGTATTCCTGCTTGAGCGTCTGCGAGGACGACTTGATCTTTTCCACGAGCGTGCCGGCTTCGATGAAGTAGAACGAGTTGGTAAGGTCTGCCAGGTCGTCGAGTAGATGGCTTGAAATGAGCACGCTGCGTCCCCGCGCCACCTCGCTGCGCATCGCGTCGCAGGAGGTTTTCCGCTTTCCCGGATCGAGGCCGTTCAGCGGTTCATCGAGGATGAGGTACGGGCAATCGGTCGCTATCGCCATGGCAAGCTTTACCTGCTGCTTCATTCCTGTCGAGAGTTTACGGGTCGGCTTGTCGAGATATGGGGAGATTCCGAGGGAGTCGCAGAGCGAGTCGATGTCGGCGGCCGATTTCCACGCCTCCCTAACGAAAGCAAGGTGCTCGATGGCCGATAGCGTGGGATAGAGATCCGCGCTGCCCGAAGAGCTCAGGTAGACGAGTTCTGCAAATTCGGCTGATCGACGTTGGCAGATTCCGTCTGCCGCCAGGCTTCCCGAGCGGATGCGGGTGGGAAATTGGCCCGACAGCGCTTCAAGAAGGGTGGTTTTCCCCGAGCCGTTGGGAGCAACGAGGCCCGCCGCCGTTCCCGGGCTCAGGAAAAGCGACCCGATTGAAAGTATCGTCGTGCTTCCGTATCCCACGCTCGCGTCTAGAAGCTCGAGCCCATGGTGCTTTTTCGCGGGTCCAGGCTGTTTGGGGGAACGTGTCGCAACGGCGCCGACCGTAAAAAAGACCGCGACGTATGCCAGGGCCACGGCAAGCATCGATGCGCTGCCTGAACCGGAGCCAATGAATTCTGTCGGGAAGCATCCCACGTAGCCCGTTGCCTCGATAGGCGAGAACACGGCCAGCGGCAGGAGATTGAGCGCGGCGTTATGCTCCAGCGCCGAATCGGACAGCAACGGGAATGCCGGGGCCGCGACAAGCAGCGCGGAGGTAAGGGGGCCCGCGAGGACGCGCCTCGTTGCGGTCGATAGGACGGCGGAGCAAACGGATATCAAGGTTCCGCCCGCAAGCAGCGCGAGAAGCAGGGTCGTGAAGACGTCTCCCGCGGTCGTGGTGGCAAGCACGCCGTCATGGAAGAAGGCGATCGGGTACCCAGTTTGCCCGAAGCCGTTTAGGACCAAGGCGTAAATGCCCCCGGGTGCGAGGCCGGCGAGGAGCATCGCGGTCCCCGCGACGATTATCGAAAACACGATCTGAATAAGGCGCCGGAATTTGGGCACGGGCGCCTTTGCCGCCAGGGTCCCGGGCCTTGTGGCGCCGAGCACGAGTATCGACGAGAGAAGGAAGGGGATGAAGGGAAGGAAAGACGGCGCCGTGGCAATGGCGTAAGGCGGGAAGGAAAGGAATGGCAGGTCGTTTGCGGAGGCCGGGATATCCGTGATGCCGGAGCTGCTCAGGGCACGGCAATATGCGAGCGCTGCGTCATTGGTCTCTCGGTCTCCCACGATGGACCCGGATTGGAAGCCTTCGCCCATGAGCGCGTAGTAGCTCTCGGCAGAATCGAGAAAGGCGGCGTCGGTTTGAGCGGCAAGGGCGGCGTTCGCGTATCTTGCAAGCTCCGCGTCATTTTGCTGCTCTGGAGATAGGTCTGTGCCGCTGGCCTGGGGCGCGCGCGTATTGAATGCGTCGACAAAGCCCTGCATGCCCTGTTTCATAAAGAAGGGCCCGTAGATGGGTGAATTGAACGCAATGGGGACGGAAAAGGCTGCAGCGAGAACGAGCGTACAAATCCATACGGCCTTGTCTCTTAGGATTAGTTTGAGAAGAAGTCGACAGTACATTTAGAAGCACCTACGTTCCTCAAAGAATTGTTAGATTAAAAGTAACAGACCGGATGAAGATACGTGCGACGGGGGCGAGGCGAATGGCTGAGCGGTATCGATATGCGGGTTCAACGGTATCACATTGGCCACATAGATTTTTAACTTGCATTTCTACCCGCCCTTTTCGTAGAGTCGCCGATACGTGCTTAGCGCACCCTCGGCGCGTCCGGCAGGCTTTGCGAAATGGGATCCAGGAGACTTCGGCGCAGCATCATCTTGCGGAATGCTTCTAATGAGCCTCCCATCCTTCAAAAACAGAATCTCATCGCACAGCCTATCGACCGAATCCAAGATGTGGGATGACATGATGATGCACGTACCAGAATCGGCCAGCTTCCTGAGAATCTCGGAATGCAAGTCCACCCTGCTGGGGTCGAGCGCGTTCATGGGCTCATCTAATAGAAGGTACCGCGCGCCCGTCGCATACGCAATCGCCAGGGTAAGCTGCTGCTTCATGCCCTGGCTCAGAGTGCGGATCCTCATCTTCGCGAACTCGCCTATCTGCGTTTGTTCCACTATCTCTTCGATATCGCGAGCATGCGGCCACATATCGCAAACCATCTTGAGGTGATCTTCCGCACGCAATCCGGGATACAGCAGCGTCCCCTCACCAGGTGCATAGAAGATCATAGAACGGACCTCTCTCGCACCCGTACCCTGCACCTCATCCAGAACGATGCTCCCGTCCACGCGAGGACCCGGCAAACCTGCCATCGCACGCAGCAACGTCGTCTTTCCATGCCCGTTCGGAGCGACGAGACCGTAGACCGTACCCGGGGCAAACTCAGCGTTCACCGAATCTACGAGCACCTTCTTTCCATAAGAGATCGTCAGCGTTTGAAGGTCAATCATCGAGATCATCCCCTTTCGATCTTTGGAACACTCAGGCGCACCATCAACGGAGATACGGCGCCCAAGACCACCAGCAGAGCGCCCGATGCGCCGACGACCTCTCCAAAAGGCATCGCGTTCGTCCCTCGCCCAAGGAACCCAATCGTCCCCACCTGGGAAGCGGGATCAAACGAGGCGAATGGAGCCAGCAGCGCGACGCCCATGCCCACGCTTTCAACATGAGCGCTCAACGAACCCAACACCAAGAGAACCGCGCAAACCATTCCGGTGACAACGGGGTTGCGGCTAATCGCTGCTGTCAACGCAGCGACGACGGAAATCACGCCGTATGCCATGACCAGCAACGGAATACTGCACAACACCGCCTCCCCCACCATGGACGTTGTCGAAGCTCCCGCCCGAATGAGAGCGACGGGATACTCCGATCCACCCGCACCGTTCTTAATCACGGACACAACGACAGCGGGAACCATCGACACCAAAAGCAGCACCAAGCCAAGCAGGAGAGCCAGCGCAACAGCCGTCAGAAAACGCACATGCGCTGTTGCGGGGATCTGGAGAACCAGAAGGGAACGACACTGCAGGTGGGTGCACGCGAGCGATGTGACAACCACGGGCAACAGCAAAAATAAGGAGGGAAGCGCTGCCTGGAGATACGAAAGGAGGATTAATGGGGGCATCTTCGTACTTAACTCGTAAACCTTGGGGTCCGGCAAGCTCGCGATCGACTCAAGCAGAAGGGCGCGCGCCTCCGCACGAGAAGGAGTCTCCGGCTCGATTCCGATCGATTGCAGGAGAGTCGCATCTGCCGCGCCCAGCTCACCTCGAGCGCGCTCGTACGTCGCAAGGCTTCGAAACCCCTCCGCAGGCATAGGCGCGTACACGAAACCCGAAAGAGCATCCCGCATGTCTTCCAGGGCCGCTTTGCCCTCGACGTCCATATTCGCAGCGTTCTGCTCTAGATACCGATCTATTGAACGGAGCTCCCCATCCCTATACCGAACAGCGGAAACGTTATCAGCGTCAGGAAACATCTCGACCAGAGCCGGGGCCAGCATCGTCGTCGACATTGCAATCGCGCATACGGCGAGGGTAGGAGAACGCAGGAGCAGTTTCCCCATCGTTCTTACGTATGCAACGGCGGAGGCACAAGCGCTCGAACGAGTTGCCGTTCTCGATGCAGTGAAGGAACCTCTCTCAAGACAAATCGGGGATATCGGGCACGCGCAGCCGCTCTTTCCAGCAACGCAAAGCAGGCTAATTGCCAGCACCTCGATCCCGATTGCGCATACGAGGGCAATCGCGCCACGCTCGAAGCAAAGTCCAGGCAGATTCACTATCTGCGTTGTCGGGTACGGGCTATAGGCGCCGACGGTCAACTCAGTGTTCGCATACGTAAGGGGATTCAACAGGGCGAACTCACGTAAAGCGATGGATCTTCCGTAATACCCGGGAACCATCGTCACCCCCATCAGGGCACATACGAACACGATTCCAAGCGTAGGGTTATTGGCAATCTTCACGGCAAGGTGAACGACAAGCGAGATGAACGCTGCCACCAAGAATTGCAAGATGGCCGTCTGCGCGAACACCAGCCAAGCCGGTTTGATAACCGGAGTCGCATATTGAATGTAGCCTATCGGATAGAACGGCGAGCCCGGGCCATTCTTCACAAGCGCGGCGATTATCCCTGGAAGATTGATGGCGAGGACGGCAAGCATTGCAAAAACACTCGCCCATACGCTCGATGCAACAAGTCTACCCAGCTCGCCCATTGGTGCCTGGATGATGAGCTTTTCACGTTTGTTAAGACGCGCGGCAAGGAACGAGACGGCAACGGCCGTTGCGACCCATAGCAAGTACTCCTTCGATCCGTCATAATAGGTGTACTCTCCATCCGATATCTGCAGAAACGGAAGTAGGGGAGAGAGCGGTGCCAAGATAAGACGTCCCGCGGCAAGAGGGTACAGAAGCGCGGGCATGCTTGATGAAGAGGTATAGACACCGTCCTCCCCCGCATTCACAAGCGCATCCGCATAGGATGCTGACAATTCCTGCTCAACACGGGTTATTCCCGACTCGAGGTATTCGACCCGTCCGTCGATGCCAGCCGCGCTCCTGAAGACGGGCAGAGCACAAAGAACCATCAACGCAACAACGACAACACAGAGCGACCTGGAGGAGAGAAGCGACCTAAAGATCGCCTTCGAGATTTTGAGCATATTCATCGCCAACCTTAACCTCATCCAGTCGGAACAGAGGGGCCGAACAAAATGCTCGGCCCTTCCTCGCATCTAGTAGGTGCTATAGACAAATTGCCATTTATCAGTTGTGCCAAGAACACCACAGGAGCACATTGCAGCGAGGCGGGATTCCCTATGATGCGCGGATCGGCGATAGCCATTTCGGTAGGAGATCGTCTTGTAAGAGATGTTGAACATCGAGATGCTGTGCCCGCTTACGCCGCGAGGACAGCTGTAGCTCCAGTAGGTATCGACGACGTCGTCCGTATACCCGAGGGGCTCAACGAGGGCACACTGGCTGCTCTCCTGGGAAGGAGGCATCGGGGTATCCGCAAAAGCGGGGGCTCCCGGCAGCAACAAACAAAGAGCGAGGCCGAGGAAAACCAAGAGCTTACACGACTTAACAGTACTGAACATAATCCTCTCCAATCTAGAGGGGTTTCGGTTGCAGTATGCTGTGATTACTTGCCGGCAAAGTCAATTTAACATAAACTGTTAAAAAGTAACCTGAGTTTTTTAAATTCTTCGGAGGTTATTATGAGTTCCGACAATCGCACTCCCCGGCTTCATTCCTTCCGCATCGCATGTGCGATAGCCTCTGCGACCCTTTGCGCCACCGCCATCGCACAAGTGGCGTTCTCCTTAAAGCCAGCAATCGAAGTGCTCGACAACCCTGTAATTGCAGACTCCCCCGCGTATCCAGCCCTTGCGATCTCGACATTGGTCCCTGCCGTCATCGGTATCGCTACGACCATCCTCAGCGCCGTTCTCGTGTGGACGATCAAGAGCGGAGACCCCTTCAAGAAAGGGTCTGCGACATGCTTGAAGGTGCTCGGCATTCTCTTCGTTGTTCAAGCTGCCACCAGCCTCTACGCCGGCTCACTCAAAACCTCCGTTTCGATGTTTGGCGGCGAGGGGGCCGTCGGCGCCCAAGAGATCGCTTCATCATTCGATTGGACCTCTCTGGTTCTCGGCATCGTCCTGTTCATGCTTTCCCAGCTCTTCTTGTACGCCCGAGAGCTGTACCTCGACTCCGACGAGATTGCGTAAGGAAACGCCATGCCCGTAATTGTTCGCCTCGACAAGATCATGGCCGAGCGAAAGATTTCCTCGAACGAACTTGCCGAAAGGATTGGAACCACGCCCGTGAACCTGTCCCGTATTAAAAAAGGGCATATTCGCGGCATTCGCTTCAACACACTCGAGCAGCTATGCCTCGCCCTTCGTTGCCAACCCGGAGACCTTCTCGAAGTCATGAGCGAAGAGGATGCCCGAAAGGAGTTCGGACTCGATTGGTCCGCCGAGGATTAGAGGGCGGTCGTACTCGCCCTGCACACGGGGATGCGAATCGGCGAGGTCTGCGGCCTTCGGTGGCGCGATGTGGATTTCGAGACGGGCCTGATCTCGATCAGACACTCGGTGGCGTACGCGAAGGGAATGGGTTCGTTCATCAAGGACACCAAGACCCATGACGCCAGGGGTATCCCCATCGACCCGGTCGGCCTACTCCCCTTCCTGAAGGAGACCCACGAGATCGACTGCGGAAAGCTGCGCTTGCGCGGCCTTACCGGGGCGGTCGAGATCGGGGACTGCTACATCCTGTCGGAGCCGGGCGCGACCTTCGCGACGACAAGCTATATCCGCAGGGCGTTCAAGACGTTCTCGGAGACCAACGGCCTCATGGGCACCAACGACGAGCTGATCACGTTCCACGGCCTTCGCCACACGTTCGCAACGCAGTGGATCCGCCAAGGCGGCGATATCAAGGCACTCCAATCGATCCTCGGCCGCAAGGACGCCATGGCGACGCTCAACGTCTACGCCGACATCGAGCCCATCTCCAAAATCCATAACATGCTGCGCGCCACGCCGTGCCTTTGGCGCGGGCACCTCGGGCCGAGGGTCGATCCGGGTCCCATGTTCCAACAGAGGATCCAGGAGTCCATCGAGACGCTCCAGGCGTTCGGCTACGGCATCACCGAGCCGGACGACCGAAATATCGCCATACGCGACGTGAAGACGAACAGTTGGCTCTAGCTCACCGAGTACGCGGCAGTGCTGGGCCCATCCCAACTGAGGTCACGGTGGTCCGATAGGGGCGCCGCCCGCGGCATGCGCCGCGGAGCGGTATCCCCTACCGAAGGGCGGGGATGCCCTCCGCTTCCAGTTCGGAATCAGCCGTCGGAGGCGTTCGGCTGACTGCGGGAACGGCCTGTCCGCTCAATGTGTTCGGCTGAGATCGGAAATCAACCCAACACGAGCCGGACACGCGCCAGACGGCTCTTCCCCGTACGGCCTTCCCCCTTACGCTCATGTTGCAGACGTGTAACGCCGCTGTAAGCGCACCTCTTTTGGCGCCAGACAGGTACAATGATGAACACTGTACCGTAGCGGAGCGCCCCGCGCGCGCCGCAACCACGCGAAAGGGTTTCCCATGGCCGAGATCTCGTCCTCCCGTATCGTCATCACCGTCCTTGGCAAGAACCGCCCCGGCATCGTCGCCGGCGTCACCCGTGTCCTAGGCGAGGCCAACGTCGACATCCGCGACATCACGCAGTCCATTATCGAGGACATCTTCACCATGACCATGCTGGCCGATACCGCCGAGTCCAAGCTCGACTTCGCCGAGCTGCAGAAGGCGCTGGCCGAGGCCGGCGAGCTTTCGGGCGTCAACGTGTCCATCCAGCGCGAGGACGTCTTCAACTTTATGTACCGCCTGTAGCGAGCAAGCCGCTGGGGATAGCCTGACGCGCGCATGCCCATGCAAGTCACCCCGATGCGGCCCGGAGAGGAGCGCGCATGGCCTACGACGCCAAGAAAATCTATTACCGCTTCGATGACCACTTGAGCCGCCTGGTTCTGGATTACGAAGCAAGCCGCCAGATTTCGCCTGAGAGCGAAAGCCTCTACCACGGCCTGCCGACCGACCCTTATGACGAGGGCCTGTTTGTTGAGCACAATGTCAAGCGCGGCCTGCGCAATGCCGACGGCTCGGGCGTGGTCGCGGGCCTCACTCGCATCTCGGATGTGCACGGCTACAACAAGGTCGACGGAAAGGTCGTGCCCGATCAGGGCAAGCTCACGCTGCGCGGCTACAGCATCGAGGATCTGGTCAACAATGCCCAGGCCGAGAATCGCTACGGCTACGAGGAAGTCGCCTATCTGCTTATCACGGGTTCGCTGCCCAACAAGGAAGAGCTCGACGGCTTTTGCGAGCGCCTGGGCGCCTTTAGACATCTGAGCGACGAGTACGTCAAAGAGTTCCCTATGACCACGGTGTCGTCGAGCATCATGAACGTGCTCCAGCGCGCCGTGCTGCTGCTCTACGCCTTCGATGCCGAACCAGACGTGATCACGCCCGAGCATGAGATCGACGTGGCTATTTCCATGCTCGCACGTCTCCCGCGCATCGCCGCCTTCGCACACATGGCCTCGATCGCCAAGCTTCGCGGCTCCGAGGTTCACGTGCCGCACCCCACGCCCGGCCTCTCCACCGCCGAGACCATCCTACAGGTGCTCCGCGGCGGTATGGCGTTCACCCGCGATGAGGCCATGCTGCTCGACGTGATGCTCATGCTGCATGCAGAGCACGGCGGCGGCAACAACTCCACGTTTGCCTGCCGCGTGCTGTCCTCCTCGGCCACCGACCCGTATTCCGCCTACGCCGCGGCCATCGGCTCGCTCAAGGGCCCGCGCCACGGCGGCGCCAACGCCAAGGTCGTGTCCATGCACGAGGACATCCGTGCGCATGTCTCCAATTGGGAGGACGAGGACGAGGTCGCGGCCTACCTGGGCAAGATCCTCGACAAGCAGGCCTTCGACGGCACCGGCCTCATCTACGGCATGGGCCACGCCGTCTATACGCTGAGCGACCCGCGCGCCGAGGTCTGCCGCCGTTACGCGCGCTCGCTTGCCGCCAAGAAGGACTTGGGCGAGGAGTTCGCGCTCATCGAGCGCATCGAGCGCCTGGCCCCGCAGGTGATGCGCGACCACGGCATGACCAAGCCCATCTGCGCCAACATCGACCTGTACACGGGCTTTATTTACAAAATGCTCGGCGTGCCCGAGACGCTCTTTACACCGCTGTTCGCCGTCGCCCGTATGGCCGGCTGGTCGGCGCACCGCATGGAAGAGCTCTTCTGCGCGCACCGCATCATCCGTCCCGCGTATCGCCCGGTTATCGAGCCGCTGGAATACAAGCCGCTCGCCGATCGCTAGGACGCGGACCGTTATAGAACCCGAGCGTGGCCGGGGCATCACCGCCCT
>CABUVC010000049.1 GCA_902494855.1 uncultured Collinsella sp. | reverse complement strand
GTATCGCAGCTTGCCCAGGAATTTGCGCGCCGTTACGGCTTTTAACGGCACAATCGCCACGACCATGTCATTTACGTTAGGAACGACTTCATGAACTTCCGCTCATCTCTCGCCTGCACCTCGAGCGATATCGCCCGCTGGGGGCTGCGCTCTGTCCTCAAACGCCAGGGCGGCGTACTCCCCGGCCGCATCGCCATGAAGATCAACCCCGAGCTGCTAAGCGACCTCGCGAGTCTTGTTGACCGTAGCGTGGTGATCACCGGCACCAACGGCAAGACCACCACCTCCAACCTCATCGCCGATGCCGTTGCCGCCGGCGGCGCCACCGTGGTATGCAACCGCGCCGGCAACAACATGGAGCCGGGCGTGGTGGGCGCGTTGCTCGAGGCGCGCGGCAACCTTAAGCGAACAGCCAGCAGCAAGCGCGTAGGCATCTTTGAGTGCGACGAGCTCTACACGGTGCGCGTCCTGCCCAAGCTCAAGCCGACCTACTTTGTGCTGCTCAACCTGTTCCGCGACCAGCTGGACCGCTACGGCGAGATCGACCACACCCAGGACGTCATCGCCCACGCGCTGGAGCTTTCGCCGGCAACGACGCTCATCTACAACGCCGACGATCCGCTGTGCGCCTCGATCGCCGCACGCGTCCCCAACACGAGCATCGCCTTTGGCATCGACGGTGCCACGGGCACCGAGTCCGATCGCATTAGCGACTCGCGTTTTTGCTCACAGTGCAACGCGCCGCTGGAGTACGACTATGTGCAGTACGGCCAGCTCGGCGCCTATCATTGTCCTTCGTGCGGTTGGGGTCGTCCCGCGCTGGTCCGTCGCGTGACAGGCGTTGAGCTCACCTGCAGTGGCTACGGCTTTGACCTGAACTTTGGACCCGATACCGACGCACCTGCAACGCACATCGTCACGCGCTACAACGGCCTGTACATGGTCTACAACGTTGCCGCTGCCTTCTTTGCGGCGCGCGAGCTGGGCGTGGACGTGGCACATCTGCAGCCAACGCTCGATGCCTACGTCCCTGCCGGCGGACGCATGGGCCGCTGGGAGATCGCCGGCCGTACCGTCGAGGCAAACCTGGCCAAAAATCCCGTGGGCTTCGATCGCCAGATTCAGTCCATTAAAACGGCAGGCGGCAGGCTCTGCGCCTTCTTCCTGAACGACAACGACGCCGACGGTCACGATGTCTCGTGGATCTACGACGTCGATTTCGAGCGCATCGCCGATACCCCAGGGCTTGTCGCCTTTGCCGGTGGCACGCGCGCGCACGATATGCAGGTACGCCTGAAGTACGCCGGCATCAACGCCGCCATCATCTCGAATATCGAGCAGGCGATCGGCGCCGTGGCAGACGAGGAGGCTGGTGACACTTTCTATGCCGTCGCCAACTACACGGCCTTCCCGCCGCTGGTCAAGGAGCTCGACGGGCTTAAGGGCACCGATGCGAGCTCGGTTGCCTCCCACGCCGTAACGCGCGCCGATGGTAGCGCTGTCCCCACCGATATTGCGCCGGTCGTGCTCTCGCGCCCGCTGCGCATCGTCTACCTGTATCCCGATGCCCTCAACCTCTATGGCGACGGCGGCAACGTCATCGCCCTCGAGCGCCGCTGCGCCTGGCGTGGCATTCCCGTGCGCGTGGAGGAGGTCCGCATGGGCGAGACGCTCGATCTCACCGACGCCGATATCGTCATGATGGGCGGTGGCTCCGACCGCGACCAGTTGGCTGTGGCACATGAATTGCTCGCTCAAAAAGACAAGGTCGCGGCCTATGTTGAGGACGGCGGCTCGCTGCTCGCAATCTGCGGCAGCTATCAGCTGCTCGGCCGTTCGTACTATATGGGCGAGAATCGCATCGATGGCCTGGGCGTCATTGCCGCCGAGACCGTGCGCGGCTCCGACCGCCTGATCGGCAACGTCGCCGTCAAGACCGACCTGGCACCCGAGCCCTTTGTGGGATTCGAGAACCACGGCGGCCGTACCCTGCTCGATGCAGAGGCCACGCCGCTCGGAACGTCCGTCGTCACGGGTACCGGCAACAACGGCGACGATGGCTTTGAGGGCCTCATCTACAAGGGCGTCATCGGCACGTACCTGCATGGACCGGCACTGCCCAAGAACCCCGAGCTCGCCGACTGGCTGATCGCCCACGCCCTCGAGCGCCGCGGCGACGCACAGGCCAACGCTCTGCTGCCGCTCAAACCCCTCGACGACACCTACGAGCACGCCGCCCACGACGCCGCCATGAAGCTCCTCCCCTAACGCCCCAACCACCACAAAGGGGACAGGTACCTTTGTGGTGGTTTTCCAGTTTGCCAACGATATACGCGCCGGCAAAAAAGTCTGCTATACTCTTTCCCGCTGTCCCCATCGTCTAGCGGCCAAGGACGCCACCCTTTCAAGGTGGATATCGCGGGTTCGAATCCCGCTGGGGGCACCACAGAATCTGAGAAGCCCGTTACCAATTCGGTGACGGGCTTTTTGCTGCCGATATGCCGGGATTCGAACCCCGAAGGCATAAAATCACACTGTCATCCAAGGGCCCGTGGACAAAAAATAGCAAATATGAGTACTGTTACCAATTTAGTAACAGCGATTTCATGCCCTCAGAAGGCGATTTGGACACAAGGCGTCCTACGGCGGAGGAATTGCAGGCATTTATCAGCTAAGTACTTGGACATATGTTGCGTAACACTGCATATTTTGCAAAAAGATAATGCTACAGGGCTTGTGACAGTACTCATATTTGACGTTTTTTGCCCACGACCCCTTATTGCGTGGGCGAATCAGTTGCAAAGCGGGATCCAAAGCGTCCTTCGCAAACAAATAGCCGGGGCCCGCGCGATGCGGACCCCGGCTCAATACCGTGACGATATGTCGGTTACGTTCTACACGTAGAACAGAATGTCGTCGTAGGTCGGGACCGGCCAGTAGTCGGCAGCCACGATCTCCTCCATGGCATCCACGGCGGCGCGCAGCGTATCCATAGCGGGAACGACCTCGTGCGCGTACACGTTGGCCTGCTCCTGACCATCGAGGGCCTCGGCCTTCTGATGCACGGCGTCGAGCGCCTTGATGGAGTCGTTGATGGTGGTGATACCGTTGCAGAGCTTGTTGAGCGTGTTCTGCTCGCACTGCATGGCGGCCTCAGCACCGGCGGCACGAATAGTCTCAAGGCCCTTAGCGACCTTGGTGGCATAGGCGGTAATGACCGGGCGATAGGTACGACGCGCCTCGCGAACCATCGTGGTAGCCTCGATGTTCATGAGCTTGTTGTACTTCTCGAGCTTGCAGTCGTAGCGGCACTGGGCCTCGGCCTTGGTCAGGACACCCGTCTCCTCAAAGAGCGCAATGGCCTTATCGGAAACAAAGGCGGGCAGGGCGTCGGCCGTGGTCTTGTTGTTGGCAAGGCCGCGCTTCTCGGCCTCAACGGGCCACTCGTCGGAGTAGCCGTCACCGGAGAACAAGATGCGCTGGTGGTCGGTCAGGACCTTCTTGCAGTACTCGAGCGCAGCGTCCTGGAACTCATCCTCGGGCGTACCCTCAAGCGCGTCGGCGAAGGACTTGAGCGACTTGGCTACGGCGGCATCGAGCACCAGGTTGGAGTCGGAGACGTTCTGCTCGGAGCCGCAGGCACGGAACTCGAACTTATTGCCAGTAAAGGCAAACGGGGAGGTGCGGTTGCGGTCGGTGTTGTCCTGCATCAGCTTGGGCAGGGTATCGGCGCCCAGGTCGAGCACGCCGCGCGTGGCATGGACGGAAGCCTTACCATCGATGATCTTCTCGACGACCTCGGTAAGCTGGTCGCCCAGGAAGATGGACATAATCGCCGGAGGAGCCTCGTTGGCGCCCAGACGATGGTCGTTGCCGGCCGAGGCAACAGAGGCGCGCAGGAGTTCCTGATAGTTATCGACGGCCTCGATCACCGCGGTGAGGAAGACGATGAACTGCAGGTTGTCGAGCGGGGTGTCGCCCGGATCGAGCAGATTCTCGGACTCGGTGCCAAGCGACCAGTTGTTGTGCTTGCCCGAACCATTGATGCCCTCAAAGGGCTTCTCGTGCAGCAGGCAGACCAAGTCGTGGCGGGAGGCGATGAGCTTCATCTTCTCCATCATGACCAGATTCTGGTCGATGGCCTCGTTGACTTCGCCATAGACCGGTGCGAGCTCATGCTGGCAGGGAGCAACCTCGTTGTGCTTGGTCTTGGCGGGAATGCCAAGCGCCCACAGTTCATCGTCCAGGTCCTTCATATAGGCCGAGACGGTGGGGCGGATAGCGCCAAAGTAGTGCTCCTCGAGCTCCTGGCCCTTGCAGGGAGCAGCACCAAAGAGGGTGCGGCCGGTGATGACCAGGTCCTTGCGCTTGCGGTAAGCGTCCTTCTTGATCAGGAAGTACTCCTGCTCGTCGCCCACGGAAGGAACGACCTTCTTGGGGGTCTTACCGAACAGCGCCAAAACGCGCTTAGACTCACGCGAGAGCGCGGTCATGGAACGCAGCAGCGGGGTCTTCTTGTCCAGGGCCTCGCCCGTGTAGGAGCAGAAAGCCGTGGGGATGCACAGGACATCGTCCTTGATAAAGGCGGGGCTAGTGGGGTCCCAAGCGGTGTAGCCACGGGCCTCGAAGGTGGCGCGCAGGCCGCCGTTGGGGAAGCTCGAGGCATCGGGCTCGCCCTGGATGAGGTTCTTGCCCGTAAACTTGGTAATGGCGGTGCCGTCGTGGTTGGGCTCCAGGAAGCTGTCGTGCTTCTCGGAAGTAATACCCGAAAGCGGCTGGAACCAGTGCGCGTAGTGCGTCGCGCCCTTGGAGATGGCCCAGACCTTCATGGCATGGGCAACGGCGTTGGCCACATCCAGGTCGAGCGGCTCACCGCCCTCGAGGGTTGCAGCAAGACGCTTCCAAATGTCCTTGGGGAGGTAGTCCTTCATGACTTCCTCAGAGAACACCATGGTCCCGAAGCGGTCAGTAAGATCGGCCATACGGAACTCCCTTCGTATCGGCACCGCGTGAGAAGCGGTGTTGATTACTAACGAACGAGTCATAGCTTAGACTCGCCGTGTTTCCGCGACATTACCGTTATGTTGCTGTCGCGAAACCAATCAATGAGGTTACCCTATCGAGGCGGCGTTGCCACCCTCAACAGCCAATCAACTGTATAAATAGCAGACCTCTCCCCATGGTTTAAGGGTAGTCAATTTGGGATGGAGCTCTATTAACTGGTATTTTGCATCAGATACCAGTCTTTATAGTCCGTGCCTAGATTAGCCGCTCTGTTATAGATAAAGCCGATAGCAAGGCATCTTTGATTGGTATCCCCGAATAGCGAGTGAAACTCCACCGTGACACAGTGGTGCTGTAGAATCCTTACAACACATCACACTATTACGTATCTAGAGGAGCACGATATGCGCGTCGACGAGGTTTTTAAGCAGGCAGCATCCCAGGGCACCGCACCCGTTTCGTTTGAGATGTTCCCGCCCAAGGGCGAGCTTACCCTCAACACGGCTCGCGAGGTGGCAGGCAATCTGTGCAAGCTTTCGCCGAGCTTTGTCTCGGTCACCTGCTCTGCCGGCGGCTCGGGCAACGGCGCCACCACCGCCCCCATCGCGCAAATGATTACGAGCGAATTCAATACGCCCTCGGTGGCGCACCTCACCTGCGTGGGCCGCTCGCACGCCGATATCGCCGCCAAGATCGACGAATACCGCTCCGCCGGCGTAGAAAACATCCTGGCCCTGCGCGGTGATCTGCCCGCTGGCGCGACCGAGGATGACAAGCCCGCCTCGGACTACCCCTACGCCCGCGAGCTCATCCCCGAGCTTGTCGACGCCGGCTTTTGTGTGGGCGCCGCGGCCTACCCCGAGGGCCACATTGCCTGTGAGGACCTCAACGCTTCGGTCGAATACCTCAAGCAAAAACAGGACGCCGGCGCGAGCTTCTTTGTGACGCAGCTCTTCTTTGACAACGAGTGCTTCTACCGTTTCCGCGAGCTTGCCAACAAGGCAGGTATCACCGTGCCCATTACCGCGGGCATCATGCCGTTTATGGGCAAGTCGCAGATCAGCCGCATGGTCTTTATGTGCGGCGCGTCGCTGCCCTCCCCCGTCATCAAGATTCTCGCCAAGTACGAGAACGACCCCGAGAGCCTGCAGGCAGCCGGTGTAGATTATGCCGCCCGTCAGCTTTGCGACCTTAAGGAGCACGGCGCCGACGGTCTGCACCTGTACACTATGAATCGTCCTGCAATCGCCGCAACCATTATGGAGCGCCTGGGGTAATGGAAAAACCGCACATCGATACAACCGCTGTCGAAGTGCCGGCCGACCTTGCGTCGCCGGCGCTTTATCGTATCGATGATGCCCACCATCCCCGCGTCGATCGTGCCGAGATGCTGCGCTATCTGGGCTACAGCGGTCAGCAAATTGAGCCCGAGCTGTCGCAGCGTATTGAGCTTGTCGTTGAGCGTCTGGAGCTGGACATTGAACCCCGTGGCGTGCGACGCGTGTTTGCCGTCGATGCCACGGGCGTGGACGAGCAGGGCGAGCCCTGCATCCGCTTGGTCGGCACCAACGTTGATCTGCGGGGTCACGATATCTATCGACATCTCAAAGACGCCCGATTTGCCGCGCTCATGGCATGCACTCTCGGCATGGACGCCGAGCGTCGCCTGCGTACCACGGGAGCCCAGCAGCCCCTGGAGGGAGCCGTGCTCGACGCCGCATGCTCTGCCTATGTAGAAGCCGCCGTCGAGCAGATGGACCAGCGGGTTAAGGCTGCGGCCGCCGCACACGGACTCGCCGGTAACTGGCGCTTCAGTCCCGGCTACGGCGACTGCCCGCTTACGGCACAGCGCTCAATCGTGGACGCGCTCAACGCCACGCGGCTCATCGGGCTTACCGTCGCGCCCACCAGCCTGCTCATGCCCACCAAGAGCGTGACCGCGGTGATCGGTCTGTTCGACGGCGAGGTCCACGACGCCCAGAGCCGCCCCACCTGCAATATCTGCCGCATGCGCGAGCACTGTCGCTTCCGCGCCGCCCACACCACCTGCTATTCGCATTCTGAATAAAATGTCAATTGATGGCACGGTATCGAGGGAATCTCGTCCGTAAGTAAGCGAATGTCCTCACAAACAAGTACCATAAGATGCCAAATAACAACTATCTGAAAGCCAGTACATGCACAACATTCTGCAGTTCTCGCCACAACTAACCGCACTTGAGTTTTTTTCAGGCATTGGCTTGGCTCGTGCCGGCATGGCAAAAGCCGGAATCAAAACAATCTGGGCAAATGACATAGACCATACTAAATGCGCCATGTACAGCCAGTGTTGGGGCGATGAGCATCTAGTCGAGCAGGATGTCCACACGCTCGACCCCGACCTAATACCCCAAGCCGACATCGCATGGGCGTCAAGCCCTTGCACAAACTTATCTCTCGCGGGAAACAGGGAGGGACTTATCTCTGGTAAAGAGTCCAGTGCGTTCTTTGGCTTTATTAAGGCCATCGAAGGAATGAGCGATCGTGCCCCGCGGGCACTTGTTCTCGAAAACGTCATCGGCCTTGCCACGTCTAATAACAGTGATGACTTTAGACTCGTTTGCCAGGAATTTAATCGTTTAGGCTATTCATGCGACGCTTATTTTATCGATGCACGGCACTGGCTTCCCCAGTCACGCCCACGCATGTTTGTCGTCGGATTAAAAAACCCTCTTCCCAACAGCCGACTCGATTCCTCGCTTCGACCTGAAAAGGTCTCCTGGATTCACTCCGACCCTTCACTCATTACGCACATCTCTCACCTAAACGAGCCGAGCCCACTTCGCATGACGGGCCTTGCAACGGTTGTTGAAGATATTCCCGAGGGCGACAAGCGTTGGTGGAACAAAAACCAAGTACAAGCATTTATCGACTCGCTTGCACCGCATCAAGCAGAGCGCCTTCAGCGCTTCTTAAATGCCAAAGAAAAAACTGTTCGCACTGCTTACCGTCGCACGCGATCAGGCGTTGTGCGCTGGGAAATCCGTGAAGAAGAAATTGCCGGATGTCTAAGAACGGCTCGCGGCGGCTCATCAAGACAGGCAGTCGTGATATGCGAAAACGGAAAGATAGAAGTTCGCTGGATGACTGGAACTGAATATGCCCGTCTCCAAGGTGCTGACTCATGTCAGTTTAGCGGCTTCTCGGATGCTCAGATTCGCTACGCATTCGGCGATGCAGTTGCCGTGCCAGTTGTCACTTGGCTTATAAAAAATGCAGTCAAACCCGCGCTTATGTCTTCAAGGAACGGAGTGAACAATAATGGAAATGACCAATTGCTCCTTGAACGAGCCCGATAAAGATATCTTGGATGCCATTGAACTCTGGTACGAATCCAAGCGCAGCAAGCGAGGCAATGTCAACCGTAACGTCATGGCGGTTGGTATAGGCATAAGCGAGCTGTTGCAAAACCGTTTTCCGCTCACCGACGATTATGTGCAATCGGACAAGGGGAGCCAAGTACGAGGCCTAAGTGGAGCATGCATCAAAACAGTTTTAGCCAGGCATGGGGAAACGCGTGCCTTCGCATCAGAGGGCGGCAGGACCTCACGCGGCACACTCCCGATGGCGCTTGAGCTTGCCACAATTATCAACTCTGCCCTACCCAGTGACACTTGCGAAGACGCTCGTCTTGAAGCTGCGAATGCAATCGCCAATTTCTTCGTCGAGCGAATCCAGGTCGATTTCTTTAACCGGCAGAGAATCAAAGTCGAAATTGATCTTCAAAAACCAATTTCTGTCATTGTCGATGATATCCTAGCCGAAGCAAGCCTACGGTCCGATAAGCCAACGGGTACCGTCGCACAGCACCTGGTAGGTGCAAAACTAGAGATGTTATTTCCAACCATAGAAATCGGAAAGGACAACTCAAACGCTGCCGACCAGCAAACAGACCGTTCTGGCGATTTCCAAATCAATGATGCTGCATTTCATGTGACTGTATCGCCAATGGCCAAATTGACCGATCGATGCCGAGATAACATTCGAAATGGCATTCGTCCCATCGTCGTTGTCCCCCACGATAAAGTTTCCTTCGCTTACGGACTGTTCGAAAGTGAGGGACTCGGCAATCGCGTACAGGTTATCGCGCTCGAATCGTTTATCGGCATCAATATTGAAGAATTATCGTTCTACAAGCGAGACCTAATTCGATTAAATGTCGCACGGCTTCTTGCCCACTACAACAAGCGAATCGAAGATATCGAGCCCGACAAATCTCTTCAAATAGAAATTCCTCAGTGGGCTCTAGACGAAATGGATGCACATGGCGAATAGCTCAAACATACTTATCACTCATGATCTGGACGGTACCGCGCTGGCGGCGCCTGTTGATGCCGCACGCCGCAAAGGCGCTGCATACAAGACGCGCACAATCGACGACCTTCGCATTAAGAACGATCGTCTGCGCGCCGCCATCGAGGGCACGGGACACCTGCTGTTCGACGGCGGCATGGGCACCATGCTGCAGGCGGCCGGCATGAAAGCCGGAGCCCTGCCCGAGCTGCTCAACTTTGAGGAGCCCCAGGTCATCACCGATATCCAGCGTCAGTACGTCGAGGCCGGCTGCGACGTGATCACCGCCAACACCTTTGGCGCCAACGCTCACAAGCTCGACGGCGCTGCCACCGTGGCAGACGTCTTTGCCGCGGCAGTCACCTGCGCCCGCGAGGCCGGCGCCCGCTACGTCGCCGGCGACATCGGCCCCATCGGCGCCCTGCTGCGTCCCCTGGGCACCCTCAG
>CABUVC010000048.1 GCA_902494855.1 uncultured Collinsella sp. | reverse complement strand
CGCGGCGTCAAAACAACACGTTTGCTGCATTGCTACGCAAATGATTCGTCCTGCTGTACGGGAAACGTCACCGTGATGGTGGTCCCCACACCCAGCTCGCTCGATAGATCGAGCGAAGCATGGTGATACATGGCGGCATGCTTAACGATGGCCAGACCCAAACCTGTTCCGCCACGTGCCTTGGAGCGGCTCTTGTCCACGCGATAGAAGCGCTCGAACACCTTGCTCTGCTCCTCGGGCGCGATGCCGATACCTGTATCGGCAACCGTCAGGTACGGATGGCCCTCATCATTGATCCCACATCGAAGCGTAACCGTACCACCGGGCTGATTATAGCGAATAGCGTTACTGGCCAGGTTATAAATCAGCTCGTCGATCAGGCGTGGCACACCTTCGACCACAACGGGCTTCGTCTTGCGCACGATGGTCACGTTCGACTGTCGGGCGACCTGTTCGAGGCGCTGCTCCACCGTCGTAATAGCGCGCGAGAGCTCAATGGGTTCCGTGGAACCAATAGGCACTGCCTCGCCCTCGGTCGCGCGCTCGGCCTCGTCCAGGTTAGACAACGTCAAGATGTCGTTTACCAGCGCTGCTAGACGGCCCGCTTCGCGATAGATTCGACCGCCAAAGTTGCGCAGGTCGTCCTCGCCCTCGACCATGCCATTTGCAATGAGCTCAGCATAGCCCGAGATCGCGGTAAGCGGGGTCTTGAGCTCATGCGTGATATTGGCCGTGAACTCGCGACGCATGCGGTCGTTATCGGCCAGCACCGCCATCTGGCGTTTAAGCTCCTGGCGTTGCGACTCAATGCGCTCGAGCATGGGAACCATCTCGGTGTAGGCATGTTCATAGCTACGGCGCGGGTGGTCCAAATCGACCTCTTGCAGGGGCGCAATGATGGCACGGGATTCGCGGCGCGCAAGGAAAAACGAGAGCACCGCGCCCGCCGCCGCGATAAGCAGCATCGGTGCCACCAACGAGAGCAAAATCGCCGCAACACCAGGCTGGGCCTGCGCCAAACGAACGACCTGACCGTTATCGAGGGCCACGGCGCGATACAGCATAATCTCGTCGAGCGTGGTGCTCGAGCGCTCCGCGGAACCCGAACCGCTCTCAAGGGCCTCAACGACCTCGGGGCGATCGCCATGGTTGGGCAACATGGAAGGAGACGCCTCGTTGTCGTAGGCGACCGATCCATCCCTGTTGATCAGCGTGATACGAAGGTCCTCGCGATCGAGGCTTCGCAAGAATGCGATGGGTTCCTGCTGCTCGTTTAAGGCGGCGGCAATAAGCTCGGTTTCTTGCGAGAGATTTGCGCTCGTCGCGTCTGCCAAAGTGTTTTGCACAAAGAACGCGCCCAACACCGTAAAGGCAACAATCACCGCCATGGCACAGATAAAAATCGTCACGAACACGCGATGGGAAAGCGTGTGTTTTCCCTGAGGGGCAAAGACCACAGACTACTCCTCCGATGCTGCTGCCGCAGCGACGGCATCTTCGACATCGCCACCGGCAGAAGGCTCGGCCAGGCGATAACCCACGCCGCGCACCGTCTCGATAGCGCCGGCACGCTCGCCGAGCTTTTGGCGAAGCGTCTGCACGTGAACGTCGACGGTACGCGAGCCGCCATCGAAGTCCCAGCCCCACACGCTCTGCAGCAGCGACTCGCGGGTAAAGACCACGCCGGGCTTGCGCATAAGATATTCGAGCAAATCGAACTCGCGCAAGGTGAGTTTGAGTGGCTCGCCGGCAGCGGTCACCTCGCGATGGCTGGGCGAGAGCACGATGTCGCCCACGCTGAGCACATCGCTCGCCTGCTTGACCATACCGCCGCGGCGCAGCAGCGCACGGCAGCGGCTGGCAAGCTCCATGAGCGAAAACGGCTTGGTCAGATAGTCGTCGGCACCGCCATCGAGCGCCATCACCTTATCGAGCTCGGTATCCTTGGCAGTGAGCATCATGATGGGCACCGTCGCCGTCAGGCGGTCGGCGCGCAGGCGACGCATAATTGCCAAACCATCGGTATCGGGCAGCATGATGTCGAGCAGGACGGCATCGGGTACCCGTCGCGCCACGGCGGCCTTAAACTCGCCATCGCACGAAAAGCCCTCGGCCTCGATCCCCTGCTTGCGCAGTGCATAGACCGTCAAATCCCTGATATTGTCATCGTCCTCGACGTAATAGATCATGTTAAACCCCTTTGCGGCCGGCATGACCGCATCTTAATCCTAAAGGTACCTTTACTAGATGGTATCAGCCAAAACGTCCCGTCAAATAATCCGCCGTGCGCGGGTCGGTGGGATTTTTGAAGAGCTGAGCGGTGGGTGCGTGCTCCACCAACTCACCCAGCAAGAAAAACGCGACCGAGTCGGAGATGCGCGCCGCCTGCTGCATATTGTGCGTAACGACCACGAGCGTGCAGGTCTCTTTGAGCTCGCAGGCCAGCTGCTCAACCACCAGCGTCGACACGGGATCGAGAGCGCTCGTGGGCTCGTCCATCAGCAGAATATCGGGCTGCACGGCAAGCGCGCGGGCGATGCACAGACGCTGCTGCTGCCCGCCCGAAAGACCCAGCCCCGACTCTTTGAGTTTGTCCTTGACCTCATCCCATAGCGCAGCGCGACGAAGAGAGTCCTCGACCAGCTCATCCAGCACGGCGCGGTCGCGCACGCCCATGCCGCGCGGACCATACGCGACGTTGTCGTAGATGCTCATGGGAAACGGGTTGGGGCGCTGGAACACCATGCCTACGCGCTGGCGCAGACGGCAGATGTCGTAGTCGCCCAGGATATCTTGGCCGTCAAGCGCGATCTTACCCTCGATGCGGCAGTCCTTGATGCCGTCGTTCATGCGGTTAAAGCAACGCAGCAGCGTTGATTTGCCGCAGCCCGAAGGACCGATAAACGAGGTAATCTGCTTGTCGCGAATCTTGATGGATACGTCCTTGAGCGCGTGGTGGTCGCCATAGAACAGGTCGAGGCCCTTGACGTCGATGCGCGTCGGCGAGGCGGCAAGATCCTGCGCCGTGGGACGAGTCGCGTCCCCGACTTCGCGCTCGTGCGCAGCCTCGGCTTGCGCCTCCATGAGCTCCTCGAGCTCCGTGGGCCCTATAGCCGCAGCAGCCGTCATACCGCATACCTCCACATCGATATCAATTCAGCAGTATCGATAGTAGAAATCGCGACTCATACGCACGTGAGCGCATTGTCAGGTGTTTGTAAAGGCGCCTACGCTACGCGGCGGGCAGCTCGATGGTAAAGACGGTATGCTCGGGCGTTGATTCGCACGCGATGGTACCGCCATGCGCGCATACAATCTCCTTGGCGATGGCGAGGCCCAGCCCAGCACCGCCGCGATTGGTCGCACGCGCTGCATCCAGGCGATAGAACTTCTCAAAGATCACCTTGAGCTTTGGCTCAGGGATCGGATCGCCTTGGTTTACAAATCGTACGCGTACGCCACCGTCACCCAAACGCCTGGCCTCAATCGTGATCGTCGAGCCTTCATAGCTATAGGCAACGGCGTTTTTCATGATGTTGTTGAACACGCGAGCCATCTTGTCGCCGTCCACGAGTACCGTCAGGTCCTCGCAGATATCAACTTGGGCTTCCTTGTGCTGTTCGTTGAGAATGGGATAGAACTCGTCGGCCACCTGCGCCAGCAATAGCCCCAAATCGACGTAGGCGCGGGTAAGCACGATATCGTGGAAATCGAAACGCGTGATGTCAAAGAACTCCTCGATGAGCGCGTCGAGCCGATGGGCCTTGTCGAGCGCCACGCCCGTAAAGCGTGCACGCTGCTCAAGCGGCAAATCGGGAGCCTCCTGCAGGAGCGAAAGATAGCCCACCACGCTGGCGAGCGGCGTGCGCAGGTCGTGCGCCAGGTACGTAACCAGGTCATCTTTGCGATGCGATTCGTCGCGCAGGGCCTGTTGAACCTTACGCTCGCAATCGCGCGCCCGATTGAGCGCGCCCTCGACCTCGAGAAAGTCGCCGTCGATGGTATCCCACGTGTCGGGGCTATCGATCAGACGGTCCTGAATACGGGCGGCGATCACGCGGTCGGCATGCCGCTCGCCCTGCTCATAACCCTGGTAATACAGGGCGCGTCCGCAAAAGAACAGGACGCACACGGCAAGCGCCAGCACAAAGCCGAGCATGTTGAATACAAAGGCGGCGTCAAAGAACACGGGCTCGCCAATACCGCCAAGCGCCATGGCCCCGATCGCCAGCGCAATCGTCCACGCGGCACCGCCGATTACCACGCAGCGGCGAACGATTTCAAATCGATCGATCAGCAAGAAGCCAATAAGCAGAACTGCCAGGATGCCAACGATATTGTCAATGCCAATGAGTAGCAGACTCAGCAAAAAGAGCAGCACCGTCGCAAGCGCGCGATTGTCGACGACCGCCCTTATG
Source organism: uncultured Collinsella sp. (assembly GCA_902494855.1). GTDB lineage: Bacteria > Actinomycetota > Coriobacteriia > Coriobacteriales > Coriobacteriaceae > Collinsella. The sequence goes on along the minus strand of CABUVC010000048.1, from coordinate 5,410 downwards.
TATTCAAAGAGTCGATCGGGCACCTCGAATGCCTGCCTATCGTCTTTTGTCATGTCCACTTCCCCACCATCAAAGGCGCTATTCGATTATGTAGCCGACGCCCCAGACGTTTTTGATAAAGCGCGGCTTTTGAGCGTCGTCACCGATCTTTTCGCGCAGGTGGCGAATGTGCACCATCACCGTATTGTTGGAGCCGGGCATAAAATCCTCGTTCCACACCGCGCGGAACAGATCCTCCACGGCTACCACGCTGCCGCGATGCTCAACCAGATACAGCAAGATGGAATACTCGATGGGCGTGAGGCGCACCGGTGCACCGTCCACCGTTACGGAACGAGCATCGCGGTTGATCTCCAGGCCGTCGAGCTGGATGGTCGGCGACTCGGCCGCCTGCGAGCGGCTACCGTAGCTGGTGTAGCGGCGAAGCTGAGCGTGCACACGCGCGATGAGCTCCAGCGGACGGAACGGCTTAACCACGTAATCGTCCGCGCCAAGCGAAAGGCCCTCGATCTTGTCTTGCTGGGCATCGCGCGCCGTCAGCATGATCACGGGATAGGTATGGCTGGAACGGATCGTACGCAGTAGCTCAAAGCCATCGATATCGGGCAGCATGACATCCAACAGTGCCAGATCGAACTCCTGCTCCAGGATTGCCTTGGCAGCATCGGCCCCGCTATAGGCAATCTGGACATCAAAGCCCTCTTTTGTAAGGTAGATACCAACCAAGTCGGCGATGGCCTTTTCGTCATCAACTACCAAAATGCGCTCGTTCATGCGTGCTCCTCTCGCGCTCCATTATGCCCGAGGCGACGCACGCCACACACAACAAGCGTGGGTGATTAAGTCGGCCTTAAGCACCCTTGTGCCCGTTCGGGCGCGGATGTGGGCCACGCACGCACGCGATGATCGCCGACGCCGGCAAACGATATACTCTAGTTCCAGAAGAGACCATCCCGTCGAAAGCGAAATCTGTGAAGTCCCTCACCTCTTTTGCAAAGCGCTCAGCTCAGCTTGCCGCCGGCTTTGTCTGCGCTATCGCCCTTGCCACTGGCGTGCCCACCGTCGCCGGCGCCCAAGTGCTCACGACCGACAGTGTCTGCGGCAAAACCGCCGATGCGCGCGGCATCACGACCGAAAATCTGCCCGATATCGATGCGACCAATGCGCTCGTCATGGGCAAAGACGGCACCGTCTACTATGGGCGCGGCGCCGATGAGCAGGTCAAAATCGCCTCGATCACCAAGGTCATGACCGCAATCCTAACCGTCGAGAATTGCAAGATGGACGAGAAGGTCACGGTGAGCAACGCCGCAGCCACCGTGGGTAATTCGACCGCCGGCTTGCTCGAAGGCGACGAGCTTACCGTGGAGCAGGCACTGCGCGGCCTGATGATTCCCTCGGGCAACGACGCCGCCATCGTGCTCGCCGAATATGTGGGCAAGAAGATCGACCCTAAGACCAAAGACGCCGAGGCAACCTTTGTGAAGGCCATGAACGAGCGCGCTAAGAAGCTCGGCTGCACCGGTACGCTTTTTGAAAACCCGCATGGTCTGGACTTTGATGAGTGGGCTGGCAATATGCACTCAACCGCACACGACGTAGCGCTGATGATGCAGGAGGCCATGAAAAACGACACGATCCGCGAGGTCGTAGCGAGCGAGGATTCCTGGATCGAGGTCACGGGCGCCGACGGCGCCGACCATTCGCATTCCATGGACACGCATAACTATTTGCTGGGCCAAGATGGCAACATTGGCGGCAAGACCGGCACCACCGACGACGCGGGCTACTGCTTCACGAGCGCCTACAACCGCGACGGCGACGAGATCTACACCGTCGTTTTGAACTCCACCACCACCGACCAGCGCTTTACCGATACCGCCACCCTTGCCAACTGGTACTACGGCCACAAGGTGACGGTCGCAATCGCCAACACACAGGAAAAGACCGCCAACGGCAACCCGCTTATGGCGCGCATTGGCCAAACCGACTGGACGGATAAGACGATCGACGCCACACTCGCCGATCCCACGGCGCAAGCGACCGTGTTTTCCCTTGCCGGCGAGGTGACCGAAAAGGTTAGCTACGACGATCTTTCGGGCACGGTGCATGTGGGCGACAAGGTGGGTAGCGTCACGCTCAAGCAGGACGGCACCAAGATCGCCGTCATGGACCTGGTTGCCGACGAGGAAAGCGCAGGGCCGAATCCCATTGAATGGCTACTCGTGAAGCTCGATCGCTTGGGCCGTCGCATCGACAACCGCCCACTCACGGCAGAAAGCGAGACCGTCGCCAAGGCGCCCGAGGTGTAGGGCGCAAGAATAATAAGCCCATTGAAAGGAGGCGTCCGAAAGGATGCCTCCTTTTTTTGAGGTTCTAATCCCCAGCCGCCATTCTTGATAATAAAAAGGGCCCCAAATGGGACCCTTCTTTCAATTCATACTGGCGGAGAGCTGGGGATGTCCGGGCATGCTGCGCATGCCCTCCGGCTTCAAAGCCTGGCGGCTTTTCGCCCACGGGCTACAAACGCTTTCGCGTTTGCTTAACGCCCATGCCCTCTCGGGTTCGAATCCCCAGCTAACGCTCTTGAAACTAAAAAAGGGCCCCAAATGGGACCCTTCTTTCAAGTCATACTGGCGGAGAGCTGGGGATTCGAACCCCAGATGCCCTTTTGGGGCATACTCGCTTAGCAGGCGAGCACCTTCGGCCTCTCGGTCAGCTCTCCGTAACAGCCGTTCTATAGTAACCAAACAGCCAAGGATGGGCAAGAGGAAATTTTCTAATTGCCTAGCAGCCTTTCCTTCTTGAAAGCTTCGCCTACCCCAGCGAGCGGTTGAGGGAGCCGAGCTCGTCATTGCCCATGGTGCGCCACATTTGGAAGATACAACCGCGCGCCAGGAAAAAGAAACCGTTGTCGACCAGTTGCACAGCGGCATCTGCCAGCTGATTCGCCACGGCGGACACTGGCGGCAGCTCTAGTCCAGCCTTGTGGATGGTCTCGACCGCTTCCTCGAACGTCGGAGGCTCGCTGACGCCCATCTCGTTCATAAGGCCCTGCATTTCTTCCAGCGCGCTGCTGCCCGACTCCTCGCCGCGCGGCACCAGACGGTAACAAGCCAGCGCCAGGTCGAGCTGATCGCAATTCCAATAGGCAAACGCCAAGCGATAGAACAGGTAGCCGATTGCAGAACGATCGCTGGCAATACGTAGGCCGTGGCGCGCCACCTCGATAATCTCGTCAAAGCGCTCCAGACGCGCAAGCACGTTGATGAGCGCAAAGTGCGACTGCATGGACGAGCGCGCCAGATCGTAAAGATGGCGCACCTCGGGCAGTGCTCGTTCAAAGTCCTCTTGCTCGGCGTAAAAGCTGCAGATCTCATGCTGGGCAAAGTACAGCGCATCGGGCGCACGAAGGATTCGCACAGAGCGGTCTTCTTCCAACACCGGTAGCACCATGCGCACCAGCTGGTTATCGCAAAACTGCGTTTGGACCGGACCTGTCGCCAAAAGCTCGGCGACGGCGCACTTAGCCTCCAACTCCTCAACAAGACGGGAAAAGCCTTCAAAAGCACCTGTACGGTCGACTTTTGCCTGCTCGCGCAATTCAACAACACGGGCCACGTATGGGTCGTCGTCCTCTTCCATGACCTCCAGCTCGTCAGCCGTATCGACAAGCAGCAGATCGCGCAGCGCCGGCGGCAGCATGCGATGGTCATCACGCGGACGAGCATGAACCTCCGCCGGTTCAATCGTCTCCGGAGCGGTTGACTCATACGCCTCAAGCACACGCTTGCACGGCATATCGTCCATGTCCATGCTCTCAAGATCCTTGGCGACAGGCACGCAATCGGCCAGATAGGCCGCGCGCCCAAAGAAATACGTTGCGACAACGCGCTCGCCCTGCTCACTGTCGGGAGCAGCAATCTGCACATAGCAGCGCGTGATGCAGGTGCCCGCGGCAAAACACGCTGCCGCAAGCGTGAGTGCCACGCGCGCATCGTGCTCCGCGGCCCAGATCGCGCGCGTGTCCTCGTCCAACTCGCGCCAGGCGTCATCTTGAGCGTCGTATTCACGTTGTGGCATAGCATCAACGACAGACTGCCCAAACCGAACGAGCATAATCCCCTCGGCAACGTTTGCCCGATAGGTATAGTCGAGCCGCGTGACCACGTTAAGTGCCTCGACAATACGCGCGAAGCGGGTACGCACATCCCACTCACCGCCCGGCTGGCAAGCCACCGTACCCGGTTTGCCCCACGGGTTATCGCTCGAGACCGTATCGAGCAGTCGAGGAACATCGTTGGTCGTCTTGGCGATATGCCACGCATCAAAGAGCGCGCAGCCCTCAAGGCTCGGCGAGGATGCCGCAGGGACCAATCCGGCCCCGATGTGCTCAAGGATGCCGGAGAGACGGTTAAGACGGCACTCGATGGCAAGCAGCATGTCAATCTCGTCCTGGTCCAGCAGGCTGCGATCAAAATTGAGATAGAAAAGCTTTGAGCGATCGATGCGAGCCAGGCTCATCTCGGACTTAGCGGCGATGGTGCGCAAGCGAGGCAAGTCAATTTCACTCATAAGGGCGGCGGCATAGCGCTCGATACCGCTCGGATTCTCGGCATGGTCAACGCGGTAGAGCAGCGTCTCGATAGCGTCAGGTAGCGGTGTCGTGTTAAAGCCCAAAAACACCTCGGCCGGCTCGGGCAACTTTACGAGCTTGATCTTGTCGACAACGTTTTGCATACCCTCGTCGAGTCCGTCGGCGTCCGCCGTGCTCGCAATGGTATTTTCGGAGTCAGCGAATATCACGTAGCGCAGGAACATCGATGCCATGAATTCACCGTAAGGAAGGGAGCGGGTCGAATTCCATGTCTCGTGATCGGACTGTTCGCGCATGGGACCTTCGGGAGAGCCGACGGTTCGCGCGCACGCGCGCATCGTGCCGTTTGCTCCCCTCACCATAATCTCACCAATACCGGAGTCCGACTCGTCAAGGACCAGCTCCATGTCGGGATCGTTGGGCAACGGAGCCTCGCTAACGGGGCGGTCCACCTTGTACACCTCACCCGAAACGCTTACGTAGCCCAAAAGCGACACATGGCTTTTGCCAACGAATTCGACGACATAACAAGATTCATGCTGATCCTCGCCAAAGAGTTTCCAGACCACGCCATATGAGCGTCCCGCAGGCTGCTCGGGCATCGCCGGAAAGCGCTTCTTGGGATCGAGAAACCTGAGCTTGTATGTCGGACGCTCTGCCACGAAATATCACCCTGATCGGTCGCTTGAGAAGGAGTGGTCGCGAATAAGTCGCGACATCTACTCGGAATCTTACACGAGTCGACAGGAAATCGTCCCTTTGGACGAAAGCACTCAAGCTGGCGTAAAAGAAAAGCCCCCGTTGCCGGGAGCT
>CABUVC010000047.1 GCA_902494855.1 uncultured Collinsella sp. | reverse complement strand
CCGCCGCGAGTGGCTCGCCGCTCGGCAGCACGGGGATGAAGCTCGTGGGGATGACCATGCTCGCCGACGGCGGAAAGAGCTGTGGCAGCGGCATCAGCGACCAGGCGAACCCACCCACGAGCTGCGCGGCGAGCGGGCAGAAGATGCCCGCGAGCATGCCGAGCCGCGCCGTGAGGAAGAGCCCTGCGGGGATCATCCACGCCGCGGTCACCGTGTTGACGAGCGCGCAGAGGAGCATCGTGAGCGTGCCCGCGGCCGTGAGGCCCTGCGAGGAGAACGCCGATCCCGCGAGGTAGATGCCGAAAACCACGAGGTTCGAGAGCGTGCAGAGCGCGAGGCACCAGAGCGCCTTGGCCCACCAGGCGCGCCCGAGCGGGAAGCCCAGGCCCAGAAGCCCCCGCATCCGCGTGCGAGCATCAGCCCGCGCGACGCACGCCACCACGAGCGAGAGGCACACGGGCAGGAAGAGCGCGTACCAGTAGTTCCATGCGCTGAAGATCTGCACGCCCCGGTAGGGCATCGCGCCGAGCAGCGGCATCGGCAGCGCCATGAGCACGGCCAGGCGAACCGGTGCCGCGTGGCGCGACTTCAGGGCCTCGGCGCGCAGGGCCGCGAGCAGGCCGCCTTTCTCACCCGTCATGCCGCCACCTCCCCGCGCGCTCGTCGCCCTTCCCGACAGAAGCTCATGAAGAGTTCCTCGAGGTCCTGCCCGGGACGAAGCGCATCCTCGTAGGCGAGGCGCCCCCCGCAGATGATGCCGATGGTGTCCGCCATCTGCTGCACCTCGGAGAGGATGTGGCTCGAGACGATCACCGTCGTGCCCGCCGCCGCGAAGCCGCGGATCTGGTCGCGCAGCTCCTCGATGCCGATGGGGTCGAGGCCGTTGGTGGGCTCGTCGAGCACGAGCAGGCGTGGCCGGGCGATCAGCGCCAGCGCGAGCCCCAGGCGCTGCCGCATGCCCATCGAGAAGCGCCCGGCGCGCTTCTTCCCGGTGTCCGCGAGGTCCACGGCGGCGAGCACCTCATCTACGCGGCTCTCGGGAAGGCCCAGCAGCGTGGTGCGCACGCGCAGGTTCTCGCGCGCGGTGAGGTTGGGGTAGAGCGGCGCCTCCTCGATGAGACTGCCGATTGCGTAGAGGTCCTCGCGGCGCCAGGCGTGCCCGGCAAAGAGGATCTCCCCGGCCGTCGGCCGCAGCATCCCGCAGATCATCTTGAGCGTTGTCGACTTGCCGGCGCCGTTGGGGCCGAGCAGCCCGTACACCTCGCCCTCGCGGATATGAAGGCTCACGTCGGCCACGGCATCCTGCGCCTGGTCGCCGCGGCCGAAGCGCTTGGTGAGCCCGCGCGTCTCGAGCATGTAACCCATGGGTTCGTCCTTTCTCTTCCGGGCGCGCGGGCCGAGTCGCCGTGTCCGCGCGCCTTACCTTTCGGGTTCACCATCCATGGTGGGGCGCGTTTCTAACGAAGCCGTAACGGCCGTTGGGTTCTTTTGGCGCCTACCCTTCTCGACCCGCACATCATGATTAATTTGCTTAAGGCAACAACTTTCCCGATCGATGTAATCACCGAATCAAAACGTGTACATCAGCCATCAAAGATGCCGAAAAATGTCATATTTAGAGGCTGATGTACACAAATGCAGAATCCCGCACAACCCAGTAGCATCCTCCATATGTCTGGACTCTCTATGCTTACGCTGGATAGACATCGCCGGAACGGGTATAGTAGCGAAAGTTTTGTCGTTAACCAGCGGGGGAGTCCTGTGGGCATCAAAAAGAAGATCAAAAAGGAGCTTATCGGCACTTCCGATTACCCGTCGAATAAGATCTTTACGATCTCCAATTTCATCACCTTTACGCGCCTGATCCTCACCCTGGTATTTCTGTACCTGTTTGTGACGGATAACAACCGCGTCATCGCCATCGTTATCTACGCCGTTGCCGCCTCTACCGACTGGATGGACGGTCAGATCGCCCGCATGACCAAGACGGTCTCGTGGCTCGGCAAGGTCATGGATCCCATCTGCGACCGTGCGCTGCTGTTCACCGGCGTACTTGGGCTGGTGGTCCGCGGAGAGCTGCCCATCTGGGTCTGCGTGCTCATTATTGGCCGCGACATCTATCTGGGCATCGGCACGCTTATCGTGCGTCATTATCACCGTCGCCCCATCGATGTCGTCTTTCCCGGAAAGATTGCCACTGCACTGCTCATGACCGGCTTCTCGCTCATGCTGCTCGGGTTCCCCGTTATTGACGGCCTGCATCTTTTACCTTCAACCCTTACGGCCTTCCCGGGCCTCAACGGAAGCTCGGTGCCCCTCGGCATCTTCTTTGTGTACGGCGGCGTGATCTTCTCCATGCTCACGGCTGTCATCTATTCCATTAAGGGCGGAGTGGCCATTAAACAGGCTCTCGCGCATCCCGAGGACGAGGACATCGACTTTCTGAACCCTGAAATCGAAGACTGATTCGTTGGGGTATGATTACGTACGGTTCATTATTTGCGGCACGTCCGCGATAAGTTAGGGGTTGTCATGGACAACATGGTTAACAATATGCCTCAGAATGATAAGACTGCTGACGCTACCTGCGTATTCCGCGTGCCTTCAAGCGACGTCACCGTTCCCGACCTCATGGCCAACGTGCGCATCACCGCCCCCGTTCTGTCCATCGTCAAGGGTCCGCAGACTGGTGCCGCCTTTGAGCTCGAGGACGACGTGACCACCATCGGCCGCGATCCTGCGAACGGCATCTTCCTCAATGACATGACCGTTTCGCGCAGCCACGCACGCATTATTCGCGAGGGCCTCGGCGCTCGCATCGAGGATCTGGGTTCGCTCAATGGCACCTGGGTCGACGGTGCCATCGTCAATGCAGCCCCGCTGCACGACGGTTCTTCCGTCCAGATCGGTACGTTTACGCTCATCTACCACGAGAGCACGCCGGAGCGCATCGAAACCGGTGAGTAGGGGATGGCCGAACGCAACTATCTGAGTATCGGCCAAGTCGTCAACCTACTTCGAGGCGCATACCCCGATCTTTCGAACTCAAAAATTAGATTTCTAGAAGATGAGGGGCTCATTACCCCTCATCGTACGCCTAAGGGATACCGTCAATACTCTAAGGAGGACGTTGATCGCCTGGAGGTCATCCTGCATTTGCAGAAGACCCGCTACATGCCGCTCAACGTGATTAAGCAGCGCTTGGAAAACGCCACGGACCTGTCAACGCTCGCTTACGAGGTGGGCTTGCTGTCCGATGTTCCGCTCAAGACGGAGCCCAAGGAGACTAAGCAAAAGCTGCATCCCATTGAGACCATTCCCGATATGCTGGGCGTCGAGATTTCGTTTATCCGCTCGCTCGCCGAGAACGACCTCATTCGCATCATCAAGAGTCCGCAGAATCGTGAACTCGTCGATGGTCGCGATTTTCCGATCATCCGCTACTGCTCCGAGCTGTCACGCTTCCATATCGAGCCGCGCAACCTGCGTCAGTACGTGTCTTCCGCCAACCGCGAGTCCTCGATGTTTGAGCAGGTGCTCGTGAGCATGCTCGGAATGGATACCTCCGATGACGAGCGCGACGCCAAGCTCGAGCGTGCGTTTAAGAAGCTTCACGACCTGACGGAAGGTGTGCACACTGCGCTGCTCAAGAACCGCGTTTTTGAGTCGCTCAACGCCGTGGTCGAGGACGCCGACATTGATGCACTCGATGAGGAAATCACTCGCTCCGAGTCCACCAAGGCCAAAAACGAAGAAACTGCCGCGCCGGCTTCGCACGAGGATTCTCTCGTAAAGCCGCTCAAGGTCGTCGCCCCTTCGCAATCCGGCACCGTCACCGCGGGCAAATAACCGCTGCTGATATTTCGGCAACCCATTGAAAGGTCATGCAATGTACGACTTCGAATCTCAAATCGTCGACATCCCCGACTATCCCGAGCCCGGAGTCATCTTTAAAGACATCACGCCGCTCTTTGGCAATCCCGAGGCGCTCAAAGCCATGACCGATACCCTCGCCGAGCACTTTACCGGCATGGGAATCACCAAGGTCGTGGGTCCCGAGGCTCGCGGCTTTATGGTTGGCGTACCGGTGGCTGTAGCCCTTGGCGCCGGCTTTGTTCCCGCACGTAAACCGGGCAAGCTGCCGCGCGAGACCGTAAGCCAGAGCTACGAGCTCGAGTACGGCACCGATTCAATTGAGATCCATGCCGACGCTATCAGCTCTAAAGATACCGTGTTGATTCTGGACGACTTGGTCGCGACGGGAGGAACCGTCGAGGCAACAGGTAAACTGGTGCGAGATATGGGCGCAAAGCTTATCGGTTACGGTTGTATACTTGAGCTTGCGTTTCTCAACCCGCGCGAGAAGCTCACGCCGACTGACGACGATGTTGAGCTCTTTAGCCTGGTGACGGTAGACTAGCCGTTACCCTTAGTTACTGGAAAGGAAGCTACATGCGCACAGCAAACACGCACAAAAACATGGCACGCTGCGCTGCTACGGCAACCCTCGCTTGTGTTTTGGGCTTGGGCCTCGCGGCTCCTGCCTACGCCGATACCGCATCCGACCTTGCCGCTGCTCGTACGAAACTCGAGCAGATCGGCACCCAAACCCAGCAGATTTACGATGAGCTTGCCACGCAGACGCAGGCGCTCGATCAGACTGCCGGCGAGATCACGCAAAAGCAGCAGGAGATCGCCGATGGTCAGGCCAAGCTCTCGACCTATGTCGCCGGCGAGTACAAAACCGGCGGTCTGAGCTTGCTTCAGGTTTTGACGGGTGTCGATGATCTGAGCGATATGCTCAACCGCCTGTTCTACTACGGCAAGGTGTCCGACAAGCAGGCCAAGACCATTCAAGAGGTCAAGGAGCTTAAGCAGCAGCTCACCGATAAGCAGGCCGAGCAGGAGAAGAACGTCGCCACCACGCAAAAGAAGGTCGACGAGCTTAACGCCCAGCAGGCTGAAGCCCAGAACGTCGTAAACTCCCTGGATTCGCAGCTGCAGGCCGAGCTTGCCGCAGAGGCCGAGGCCAACGCCGCGCTGCAGGCCGGCATCAACGCCAGCACTGCCGAGAAGGCCACGATGAGCAACGACACCGCCGGTACGACCGAGAACACCAACAATGGCGGCCAGACCAACAATAACAACAACCAGGGCGGCAACACGCCGGCTCCCGCACCGCAGCCTGCCCCCACGCCCGCTCCGGCTCCCACGCCTTCAGCACCGAGTCAGTCTGTTGATGGTGGCTCCGTTGTTTCGCGCGCCTACAGCAAGCTCGGCTATGCGTATTCTTGGGGCGGCATTGGACCGAACAGCTTTGACTGCTCCGGTTTTGTAAGCTATTGCCTCACGGGACGCTACTGCCGTCTGGGCACCACGGTCGACTTCATGGGTTGGACCCGTGTGTCCGATCCGCAACCCGGCGATGTTGTGGTTAACTCCTACCATACCGGCATTTATATCGGTAATGGTCAGATGATCCATGCTTCCGACTACAAAACGGGCGTCATCATCAGCTCCGTTGCCGCCGGCATGAACAACAATTACATTTTCGTGCGCTACTAATTTATTACTGCAGCGAACGAACGTGGGCCTCGCGATCTTGAGTCACGAGGCCCATTCTTTTTTTCCCTACCGTTTGCCATAAAATCAGGACGGCTATCTAGTATTCAAAACTAGATAGCCGTACATTCAGTTTGCAAGATGGCTATAATTGTTGAGGAACAATTAGAAAGGACCCTCTATGAGCTGGGCACTTATCTCAGATTCAAGCTGTAACCTCCGCGATTGGCAACCGACCGCGCCCCATACCACCTTTGCATTTGCGTCCCTCAAAATTCGAGTGGGGGAGCGTGAATTCGTCGATGACCTTTCGCTCGATGTACATGAGCTCAACTGCGCTGTTCAGGCGGAGACGAACGCTTCTTCGAGCGCTTGTCCCAGCGTAGGGGAGTGGGCCGAGCTCTTCAAATTGGCAGACAAGACCATCTGCATGCCGATCTCTGAGGGCGTGTCGGGCAGCTACAACGCGGCAGCCACGGCTCGCGATATGGTTCTTGCCGAAGAGCCCAATCGTCAGATTCACCTGGTTAATTCGCGGGCAGCAGGCGGCAAGATGGACCTGATCTTCTTGCTGTTTGATCGTTATCTTGCAAGCAACCCGGACGTTTCCTTTGAGGACGCCTGCGCTTACTTCGATAGCCTCGAGCAAAACAGCAAGATTCTCTTTAGCCTGTGTAATTACGAGAACCTTGCAAAGGCCGGACGTATTCCTAAGGCAGCCGGCGTCATTGCCAACAAGCTTAATATTCGCATTTTGGGCAAGGCGAGTGAGGCCGGTAAAATCGAACTCGTCGGGCATACGCGTGGCGAAAAGAAGATGCTAAACAAGATCATCGACACCATGGAAGCCGAAGGTTTTACGGGCGGCGAGGTCGTTATCGACCATGTCGAGAATGAGGCAGGCGCCCAAGCACTTGCCAGCCGAATTGTGGAGCGCTGGCCAGGTTCCAAGACTATCATCATGCCCTGTAACGGGCTAGATTCATACTATGCCGAAATGCATGGGCTCATTATCGGCTACGGCATGGGCGTAGCTTCGGGCAAATAACGTCCAACCAAGCAAAAAAACGGGCGGGACAAAGTGACAGCTGGCTCTTTGTCCCGCCCGTTTTATACGTCGGCTAGCTATTAAACCCATTAAACTTTAGATAGCTCATCAGGTACGCTTTCGAAACGAAGGATGAAACCGCACTGCGCACAAGCAGCGACTCACGCGTTACCTGATGCGCCGTATCGGGAACCGGCGTCTGCTCGACGGAAAACGCCGAACGAATCGATGCCTCGAGCTGATCGACCACATAATCGAAGGCCGTCGGGGCATCGTAGCTCAAACGCTGAATGTTAAAGAGTGCCTGCACCGCAGCAATAGGTAAGACCTGCTTAAAGAGGCAGATAGCGATCAGGCGGGCAATCTGCTCGCGGCCATATTGCTTTTTGACCGGAGCAGGCACCAGGCCGACCTTCACGTAGTTATTGATCATCGATGGCGTAATGACAGGGTGCTCAACGCAAATGGACAGCGGCTCCATCCACAGCGCAACATACTCAATAACCTGGTCGCGGTAGAGCGTCACATTGGGCAACTGGTCATAGCGCGGCAGACTCAACGTATTGAGTTTGCGCACGATTTCGGACTGAATAAATGCATCGGGCAGCACCGTGGGCTGAATATCCTCAGGCTTAATGCTGACCGACGAATCGGACATCGGAATAACGTGTTTAACGTGGTTCATAAAGGTCCTCCGTTCATTTTCTATATTGTATTCTAGGTTATCTAGTTTTACATACCACATAGCCGGCAAGTAAAAGTGGTTGGACAACACATTGATGCATCGTCCAACCACTTTGATTAAAGATAGCAACCTTACATAAGATATATTATCGTACTTATGCGCGTAGGAAAGCGTATGCATTGGTTGCCGCTATGGCTCCGTCCGAAACGGCGGTCACAACCTGGCGTAAACGCTTGGAACGGATATCGCCGGCTGCGAATAAGCCGGGCGTGCGGGTGGCCATCGAATCATCGGTAACAATACCGCCGTCGGGAGCCAGATCGACTAGATGCTCAACAAGCTCGGTATGTGGTTGCGTCCCCGTAAAGACAAAAATGCCAAATGAGCCAGGTTCAAAGGATTCAGCATGCGTCTTGCCGCTCGCATTGTCCTTGAACGTAATTGTCGTGGGCATCGCTTCACCAGAAAGCTCAACAATACTAGTTTGGTACCTAACTGAAATATTGTCCTTAGCAAGCACCTTATTCACAACGCCCTCGGGTGCACGGAACTGATCGCGACGCAGCACGATGGTCACGCTGCTGGCAATGTCGGACAGGAACAGCGCCTCCTCGCATGCCGAATTGCCGCCTCCGATAACAAAGACCTGCTTGCCACGGAAGAACATACCGTCACACGTCGCGCAGTACGAAACGCCACGACCGCGATACGTGTCCTCGCCAACAAAACCCGCAGGACGCGGTGTGGCGCCCATGCACGCAATGACACTCTTGGCCACTGTATCGCCCATATCATGATGGATGGTAAATTGAGCCGCATCGGCATCGTAATCGACGCCCGTCACCATACTCCATTCAACCTGAGCCCCCAGGCCTTCAGCATGCTGTTGGGACCGCTCACCAAGTTCGACACCGCTCAGCAGCGGAATGCCAGGATAATTCTCAATCTCATTGGATGTGGCGATCTGTCCGCCAGACATGCCCTGCTCAAGGACAGTCGTCGTCAGGTTGGCGCGCGCCGCATATATGGCGGCAGCATAGCCAGCAGGACCGCCGCCGATAATCGCAAGATCGAGCGTCTGATCGGTAGTCATGAAGAGCCCTCTCATCGAAACGTTGTCGTTCTTTGCGCTCATACCCAAATTTACGTGAACGTGACACTGATGCACTACAATGATAAATCCGTGTTACAACGTCGAAGGGGAGTTATCGATGGATCAGACGCAGACGAGCGAAGACGCTCCCCTGCTCACGCACAGCACTCCCCAATCGGAGCAAACCACGCTCTTGGCTCAGCAAAAACCTCTCGTGACCATCGTGCACGCCTCGGTCGGCTCGGGCCACAAGGCCGCCGCAAATGCGATTGCGCAGGCATTCGACCTCATCCGCGGTACCAATGGGATCCCCGAGGATGTTGAGATCGAAGTACTCGATATCCTTGATTTTGGACGTATTAAATTCGACGGCAATAAAACCGCAGCTTCTTTTACGGGAGCCACGCGCCCCATTTACGACCTGACCTGGCGATATACGCTTACGGGGCATCTGCTCTGGGGTGGCGGCACGGCATGGTCTCGAATTATGTTCCCCGCCTTCAACGAATATATTCGTAGCCGCAGGCCCATAGCCGTGGTCGCAACGCACATCACAGCAGCCAATGTTGCCGTGGGCGCCCGCGTAATTACGGGTATCGATTATCCGGTCATTTGCGTACCGACCGACTACGAAGTCGAGGGCTGGTGGCCCCACAAGGACACCGATCTATTCTGTGTTGCCAACGAATTTATGGCCGAAACGCTGCGTCCGCGCAAGGTGCCCGAGGCAAAGATTCACATTACCGGCATTCCTATTCGCGCTGGATTCGACACGGATTACGATCGCGAGGAAGAGCTAGCCAAGTTCAACCTCCCAACCGACAAGACCGTCGTGCTGGTAATGGCCGGCGCCAGCTTGCCTCAGCCTTACGTCCGCTTTCGCGCGGCGATGGACCATACACTCCCCTTCCTGCGCAGCTTCGAAGACATGCACTTTGTCTTTTTGCCCGGCAAGGACGTGGAGTATGCCACCCGGCTGAAGACGCTCTTCGATGCCATGAAGCTCGAGAACGTCACGGTGTTGGACTATGTCGACGACATGGCGGCCCTCATGCACGGCTGCGACCTGGCAATCCTCAAATCGGGCGGACTCACCGTCACCGAGTGCCTGTGCGCGCATCTACCGATGATCCTGCTGGGCAAATCATACGGCCAGGAAAAGGCCAACACCACGATGCTCACCGGCATGGGCGCCAGCATGCACGTCACCACGGCACGAGAGCTCATCGTAACCCTGCGCCATCTCCATGATCATCCCGAGTCGCTCAAGGCATTGCTCATCAATGGCGAAGTACTGCGCCGTCCCCGCGCAGCCGAAGACATCGCCATCGCCACCATGGAACTCGTAGGTAAACCCCAAAAGCGCAAAAGAGCCTTCTGCCGCTTCTACTGGGGCGAAAAACCCGCGCATATCAGGTAGGACGGACTGTCCGCTCTCCCGTGGGAGGGCCCTATATATCATCCCGTGCTCAAACATTCTCGCTTCGCTTCGCTCGCTGCGAAACTGCGCGTGGAACGATATGTGTGAGAGGCAGGCGGG
>CABUVC010000046.1 GCA_902494855.1 uncultured Collinsella sp. | reverse complement strand
TCGTAGACGCCGTATTTCTCGAGACGGGCCGCCATGCCGGGGCCGATACCCCAGATATCGGTAATGGGACGATGAGGCCAGATCTCCTTGCGAAAGATCTCGTCGTCGAGCATGCCGATGCGACTGGGCACGTGCTTGGCGGTGATATCGAGTGCAACCTTGGCCTGGAATAGGTTGGGGCCGATGCCGACCGTCGCCGTGATGCCGGTGCGTGCCAGGACCTCGTCGCGCAACATGCAGGCGAAGCCTTCCGCATCGGTGTGATAGAGGTCCAGATAGGGTGTCACGTCGATAAAGCACTCGTCAATTGAGTAGACGTGAATGTCTTGCGGACTCACGTATTCCAGATAGATGCCGTAGATTTGCGCCGACACCTCCATATAGTGCTGCATGCGCGGTACGGCCTTGATGTAGTCGATGCCGTCGGGAATCTCGAACAAACGGCAGCGGTTATGTATCCCGAGGTCTTTCATGGCCTGCGTGATAGCGAGACAGATGGTCGTGCGCCCGCGCGATTCGTCGGCAACGACCAGGTTGGTGGTGAGCGGGTTAAGCCCACGGTCAACGCACTCGACGCTAGCGTAAAACGTCTTGAGGTCGATGCAGATATAGGTGTGACGCTCGTGCCCCACGCGTCCTCCCATCAAACACATGTTCTTATCGAATACATGTTCGATAATAGCCGCTCGTCCGGACACCGTCAAAACCTGTCCCTTTTTGGCAGGTACGGTCGTGCGGCCGCATCGGGTTTTAACGCAGCTCTAAAGAGTGCGAAACAGCTCGGAAAACCTCGCTTCGTAGCATGAGCCTAACGATCGATACCACCATAAAGCACGGAAGGGTTGTGGGGATAATGGTCAACTATGGGTTTGGTATGCCGACGCGCCTTGTTGCGGATGGAGACGTGGCTCGCTGGTGCGGACGATTGGTCGCTCACTACGGTGGCACCAAGGCGCTGGTCGTGCTGGGCGGTGACAAGCATACGCGCGATGAGCTCGTCTCGGCGGCACTCGGCTCGGTTGATCGAGCTCTGCTCGAGCGCGTGCTTTTCCGCTGCGGCTCGGTTGGCGATGGGGGAGACGAGCTGATCGACGAGGCCGTGGCCCTGGCGACCGACGAAGGCGTGGACTTTGTCCTGGCGATCGGCGATGCCGATACTGCCGGCTTTGCGCGCGAACTCGCGCGTCGCATGGCGGCGCTCGATGCCGGCGAAGACGGTTTTGTTCCTTATGGATGTATTGTCTCGGAGGGCAAGGTGCCTGCCGTCGTGGGAGCCGGCGAGGTTCCCGTTTTTGCCATCATCGCGCCCGAACTGCTGGAGGGCATCGGGTCTCCTCTGCGTGAGTTGCTCGGCAGCGTGTGCGCCGCGGCCTAATATTTGGCATAAAGGGATAGGTCATTTTTGATTGGTAAAGCGTTTGACCTGCCAAAATAAACCTGTCCCTTTTTGGTCGGTTGCCGTTTGGGGGCCGATTGGCAACGCTCGCTGATTATAGTCTTGACCTGCGCTAGAATAGTGACATCTGAATGTCCGGGCGCATGGAGGCGTGTGCCCGTATGCTGAGGAGGACTCTATGGCAACTGTTGCCGCACCTATCGATGCTACGTCGACTGCCGCTTGGAAGGCGCTCGAGGCTCATCAGGAGAAGCTCGAGGCCGAAGGTATCGACCTCAAGGCCTGGTTTGCCGCCGATGCCGAGCGCGTGAACAAGCTGAGCTTTGACGCTGGTGACCTGCACTTCGATCTGTCGAAGAACCTGGTGACCGATGAGACCGTCAAGCTGCTGTGCGATCTTGCCCGCGAGGTGAAGCTCGAGGAGCGCCGCGACGCCATGTTCTCCGGCGAGCACATCAACACCACCGAGGACCGCGCCGTCCTGCACACCGCTCTGCGCCGCCCGGCAAGCGAGAAGGGCCAGCTCATCGTTGACGGCCAGGACGTCGTCGCCGACGTGCACGAGGTCCTCGATCGCATGTATGCTTTCGCCGAGCGCGTGCGCTCCGGTGAGTGGAAGGGCGTTACCGGCAAGAAGATCGAGCATCTGGTGTCCATCGGCATCGGTGGCTCCGACCTGGGTCCGGTCATGGCTTACGAGGCCCTGCGTCCCTATGCCGACGCCGGTATCGATTGCCGCTACATCTCCAACATCGACCCCAACGACCAGGCCGAGAAGCTCAAGGGTCTGGATCCCGAGACCACGCTCGTGATCATCGTCTCCAAGACCTTCACCACGCTTGAGACCCTCACCAACGCCCGCGAGGTCAAGACCTGGATGCTCGAGCAGCTCAAGGCTCAGGGTGCCATCGACGGTTCCGAGGAGCAGAACGCCGAGGCTGTGGCAAAGCACTTCGTCGCCGTTTCCACCGCACTCGAGAAGGTTGAGGCCTTCGGTATCGACCCTGCCAATGCCTTCGGCTTCTGGAACTGGGTCGGCGGCCGCTACTCCGTTGACTCCGCCGTGGGTCTGTCGCTGATCGTCGTGCTCGGCCCCGAGCGTTTCCAGCAGTTCCTCGAGGGCTTCCACGCCATCGACGAGTACTTCTGCAACACCCCGCTCGAGAACAACGCCGTCGCGCTGATGGGCCTGCTCAACGTCTGGTACGTCAACTTCTTCGGTTCCAAGAGCCACGCCGTGCTGCCGTACTGCCAGTACCTGCACCGTTTCCCGGCCTACCTGCAGCAGCTCACCATGGAGTCCAACGGCAAGCATGTCCGCTGGGACGGCAGCGCCGTGACCTCCGATACCGGTGAGATCTTCTGGGGCGAGCCCGGTACCAATGGTCAGCACGCCTTCTACCAGCTGCTGCACCAGGGCACCGTGGTGGTCCCGGCCGACTTTATCGCTTTCGCCAACACTGCCAACCCCGCAACCGACAGCGGCCAGGATGTCCACGAGCTGTTCCTGGGCAACTTCCTGGCTCAGACCAAGGCGCTCGCCTTTGGTAAGACGGCCGATGAGGTGCGCGCCGAGGGCACGCCCGAGCAGATCGTCCCGGCCCGCTGCTTTGAGGGCAACCGTCCGACGACCTCGATCTTTGGCGACACGCTGACCCCGTTCGCACTCGGCGAGCTCATCGCCCTGTACGAGCACATCACGTTTGTCGAGGGCACGGTCTGGGGCATCGACTCCTACGACCAGTGGGGCGTCGAGCTTGGCAAGCAGCTTGCCAAGCAGATCACCCCGGCCTTCCACGACGACGCCGCCAAGGCCGAGCAGGACGCTTCGACCCAGGCGCTTATCGAGTTCTACCGCGCTCACCGCAAGTAGTCGCTGCTGTTAACGCATCGCGCCTTATAGCCAGGGGCCCGTATCCCATCGGATGCGGGCCCCTTTGCTTTGCCGTGGCCTCGGGGCGCACGGCCTTTAAGGATCTTCGCCGGAGCGTCGCGTGCTGCGAGGGCCCTGCGTCTAGAGCTCGGCCTCCGCATGGCCTCGCTGCGCCTCGGGCAGCTCCCCGTAGAGCGGATGGTCTTCGAGCCTAAAGCGCTCGACCTGTTCGGGAGTGTGGCCGCGCACAAAGAGCCACGTGCGATTGATCGGCGTCGCCATGAGCGTGCTGGGCAGCGCGTCGGCGCGGTCGGAAAACACCCGGGCACTCTCGGGATCCTGGAACGCCAGCACCAGATGCGTGTCGCAGTTGCCCATGATGGAGCGTGCGCGTGCCTCGCCATAGAGCGCATCGAGCTGGTTGGTCGACTGCAGCAGCAGCGTTGCCCAGATGTTGCGGCTTCGGATAATCGAGAGCACGTTGTCGATCTGGGGGATCTGCAGATTTGCGAAGTCATCGAGCATAAAGCGCACGGGCACGGGCAGGCTGCCGTCGGGCTGCCTATCGGCCTCACGAATGAGGCCCATAAACGCCTGCGAAATAAAGAGGCCGGTCAGCGGATCGAGATTGCGGTCAATATCGCTCACGGTTACAAACAGGGCGCAGGGGGTGTGTCCCATGGAAGCGAAGTCCACCTGATGGCACTCACGATAGAGCTGTGCCGCACCGTCGAATCCCAGACACATGACCTTTTCGGCAAGGATGCCGACGATGCTCGCGTGCATGCGCTCGGCATTTTGCGTAATGGCGTAGCGCCGCCATAGCGAGAGGGCATAGCTTTGGGGGTCGGTCGTGATCAGGTCGTCAAACAATCGACCCGTGGCACCGTCCTGCAGGTGCTCGATCAGCTTGATGACCGAGCTGATCGTCTGCTCGTCGGCGGGCAGCTGTTCGGTGACGTAGGCGATAAGACACGACAGCAGGTTTGCCGCCGCATGATCCCAAAAAGGCTGGTTGTTGTCCTCGATGGGGCAGATGGCCTTTGCCACCGAGAGGATGTCCTGCTGGTTGGGCCTGCCGTCCGCCTTACAGCGAATGTGCCTCAGGGGGTTGTAGCCGCAGCGCTCGATGCCGGGCGCAAGGGCCGGGACGGTGTTGAGGTCGGCGAAGTTGAGACATTGCACGCGGTAACCGTGGGCCGCCAGCACGGGTCCCACTTTGCGACAGAGCGTGCCTTTGGTGTCGAGCACGATGTAGCTTGCGTTCATTTGCAGCAGGTTGGGCTTGAGGACGTTTCGGGTCTTGCCGGCTCCCGAGGGGCCGATCACAAGTGCGTTGTTGTTGAGTCCCGTTTGGCGGGTGTCGCAGGAAAGCGTTCGATCCTTGGCGAGGATGGTGGACGATGCGGACTCAGATGCGGCGAGGCGGCTGGCGAGGTTAGACATGGGCGACCTCCTTGGTGGTCGAGAGGATTTCGTGGGCAAAGCCGAGCTCGACGGCGCGCTCGGCCGAAAGGTAGGTGTCTTTTGCAGTGAGAGACTGGATGCGCTTGGGCGTGAGGCCGCTGCGGTCCGAGAGGATTTGCGTGAGGGTCTTGCGGGTCTGCATGAGACGCCGGCTGGTTTCCTGCAGCGCAAGTGCCGAGCCGCCTGCCCCCTGGGGGATCAGCGGGTCGTGAATCATGAGCTCTGCATGGGGCGCCATACGGCGATCGTCGCCGCCCATAAAGATCACGGCGCCCATGGACGCGGCGAATTCCAGGCAGACGGTGCGGATGGGGCACGATGCGAGGCGCATGGCGTCATAGATCGCAAGACCCGATCGCACGCTTCCGCCGGCGCTGGCGACAAATATGGTGATGGGGCGGCTGGAGTCGGTGGCATCGAGCAGGCGGATCTGCTGGCATAGGTCGTGGGCCATCGGGGTTTCGATGTTTCCCATGACGGAGAGCTCGCGACGGGCGAGCATCTCATCGTAAATGCTGGTGAGCGTGATGCCTCGGGCGGATTCACGCATGGTGAGGGGGCTGATGATGGGGGAATGATTGGCGTCCATGAGGACTCCTTTCTGTTGGTTGTGTTGTGGAGGAATAGGATTGTTGCCCGCGGAGGGGCTGGCGGGCTACAGGGTTCGTCCGAGCCTGAGATCGAGCTCGGTTGTGGGGCAGGCTGCCTGTTCGTGCGGCTCGCAAGCGCCGAGGGCTCCAAAGCGATAGAGCGTTGCGGCGGGCGTGGTGTAGGCGAGCCGCAACTGATGCTCGACAGGGGCACATCCGTCATTTTTGTAATGAGCCGCGTAGTACTGCGCGATGCTGGCGTTCATCTCGCTGCCATTGCGATGGCGCTCAAACTGGCGTCTGCAGGTCTCGATGATCTTTGCTACCGACTTGGGTGCCGTCGCGGGAACAAGGGCGAGATAGCCCTCAAATAGCTCGTTGATGCTCAGGAGGCACAGCAGGTCGATCAGCGTCCTTATGGCTGCTCCCTCGGCGGAAAAGTGCGCGGTCATGCGGTTATATCGGTTGCGGTCGACGATGGCCGCATGGGGACTTGGAGTTTTCTGCCCTGTGGTCCCGGGCTTTTGCCGCGCCTGTGTATTGAGTTCGACGTTGCAGCGCTTGAGGCCGTCCAACGGAAGGAACAGTGCGGTGCGCAGGGTGTTCCGCTTGCTTTCGAGTTCATGACGCTCGTCGGGTTCCCATTCGAGCTTGAGTTTCGTGTCGAGCGCCGTAAGCATATGGGCTAGGCAGCCTACGGTAAGAACGTACGAATCGTTGTCGCGTTTTGGGGCATAGGGGTCTGTCAGCTTTCGAATGTCGGGGTCGCCCATGATCTTTGTGCAGCGCTTCAGCAGTTGAGGGTGGTCGGCCAAGATCGTCGCGAGCGGTAGCGACGCGTAGTTCTTGATGGTCGCGGCGGCAAAGGCGGCGTCATATTCGTTTGCATATGCTCGCTCAATGCGGGCATCCAGAATGCTTTTCTTATCGCCGTCTTCAGCGGGGTGGTTTGTCATAGCTTCTCCAATCGGTTGATGTTCGTGCTGTTTGTTGATGTGTTGGTTGTCGTGAGTGATGTGCTTGCCGTGGGTGATGTGCTGACGTTGGGGTGCTATGCGGTTTTCAATGAGCCCGTGAGGCAGTTGCTGCAGGGGCGGGATGGAACGACCCACGCAAGGCGGAAGGCATCGTGCTCAAAATCGAGACAGCAATGCCCTGGGTGCCTCACATGTGGCAGTTACCTCATTAAGTTGTCATTGCGTTTGGGGTTGTACTTTGCCGATCTTCCTTCTCTTACACGCTGAAAACTGAAACTGAATATGCTCGATCAAACGATGACCACTGGAGCGGTCATCTTTAAAGTACGTTCGTTTTGCTGATTTGACAAGAACTAATTTTGAAATTTTTTTCTACGGTATGAAATGAGGTCGGTGGGGCGGCAGCGTTTAGTGTCGTCAGCTTTGTATGCGGTGGCTCGGCGTGCGGGACGGAGCGATTGCGCCCCACGGCTACGCGCTGTTCATGTTCGGGACAATATGGCTTTTTATCCGTTGCAGACAGAGCCGCAGTAGGTGTTCTGTATGATGACTCAGACAAGGTTGCTTAATGACAGGGAGGCACATATGTCTATCAAGGCCATCGCAATGGATATCGACGGCACGCTCACCAACGACCAGAAGGTCATCAGCCCGCGCACGCGCGAGAAGCTGCTCGCGGCGCAGGAGTCGGGCATCAAGCTCATTCTGGCTTCGGGCCGTCCTGCATGGGGGCTGCACGCCTTGGCGCAGGAGCTCGACCTTCAGAACCATGATGGTTTGCTGGTGGCCTTTAACGGCGCGCATGTGGTCGACGCTCAGACCGATGAGGTCCTTTTTGACCAGGCCATGCCGGCTGACGAACTGCACCGTCTGATTGATCATCTGCGCAATTTCGACGTGATTCCCATGATCTCACTCGGTCGGGACCTGCACGTCGTGGACTCGTATCGCTGCATGATTACGCTGCCGGATGGCTCGCAGAAGAATATCGTCAAGTATGAGCGCGATGCCTGCGACCTTAAGATCCGCGAGGTCGAGAGCTTGCATGAGGTCGTGGACACTTATCCCGTAGACAAGCTGCTGACGGCAGGCGACCCGGCATACCTGCAGGCGCATTACGAGGAGATGTATGCGCCCTTTAAGCAGACGCTTTCGGGCATGTTTACGGCTGACTGGTACTTTGAGTACACGGCGCCCGGTATCGACAAGGCCCGTGCGCTCGAGGGTGCCCTGCCCAAGCTCGGCATCGATGCCAGCGAGGTCGTATCGTTTGGCGACGGCCAGAACGACAAGTCCATGATTGAGTGGGCAGGTACCGGTGTCGCCATGGGTAACGCCGTCGACGAGGTCAAGGCTGTGGCACAGATGGTGACTGCCAGCAACAACGAAGACGGTATCGCGGTGGCACTCGATAAGCTACTGGGCTAGAATCGCCTATAGTGCATGGTTCGGGCGTCCGCTTGCGGGCGCCTTTTTGTTAGGGAGGGTGCCGTGTCCGCATTTCCGTTCGACGCCGTTATCTTTGACATGGACGGCGTTTTAGTCGATACTGAGTTTTACTATCAAAAGGAACTCGAGAGGTATATCGATTACCTGCAGATTTCTGTGACGCGCGACGAGCTTAATGCGATTGTTGGTTCATCGCACCGTGATTTTCAGCAGGTGCTCGTCGATTGGCATGAGCGTGCGGGCTTGGGCAAGCTCAGCGTCGAGGCTGCCGAGGCACGCTATGAGGTGTGGGCGAGTGCGTATCCCTGCGACTACCGCAAGCTGCTGAACCCCGGTGTTTCCGAGACGCTGGTGGGGCTGAAAGAACGTGGGGTCCGCGTTGCGTTGGCTTCGTCGTCGCCGTTGAATAATATCGAGGAAGTTCTGGACACCTGTGGCATTCGTGATCACTTTGAGTTTTTGGTCTCGGGTGAGCAGTTCAAGCGCAGTAAGCCCGACCCCGATATCTACCTGCACGCCATTGACCGCTTGGGGCTGCCTGCTGATTGCTGTTGCTGCGTGGAAGACTCTCTGTATGGCATTACCGCAGGCAAGCGCGCCGGACTGACGGTAATCGCTAAGCGCGAGGAGCGCTTTGGCTTTAGCCAGGATGCCGCGGATAAGATTATCGATCAACTGCCGGACCTGCTGGAACTCGCGTAGATCCTGGGCGGTACTGCTGTCGCAACAGTGATTCCGTTGGCATAAGAGAGGGGCGGCGTCATGGCATTTAACGTGAACGCACTGGGGTTTGGCGACAACGTCGTCGACCGCTACGAGCATATCCACACTATGTATCCGGGTGGCAATGCGGTGAACTTTGCCGTGTATGCCAAGAAGTGCGGTGCCGCGCGCTCCGCGTATATGGGCATCTTTGGTAATGACGCTGCTGCTGAGCATGTGATTGCGAGTCTTGAGGATGAGGACGTTGAACTAGCCAAATGCAAGCAGCTCATCGGCGAGAATGGTGCGGCACGCGTTACTGTGGTCGATGGTGATCGTGTATTTCTGGGGTCTAACGAGGGCGGCATCCGCGGTGATGCGCGCTATGTGCTCAATCGTTTTGATCTAGCGTATATGAAGCAGTTCGATGTGGTCCATTCGGGTAACTACTGCTTTACCGAGCGTGAGCTGCCTAAGCTGAAGGCGGCGGGTATTACCGTTTCGTTTGACTTCTCGGATGATTCGACCGATGAGTACTACGAGCAGATTTCTCCCTACGTTGACTTCGCGTTCTTTAGCGCGGCAGACGCTGCGAGCGAGGATGAGATTCGCGAGCGTCTGGCATGGGTGAAGAGCCTAGGTCCGCGTTTTGTATCGGCAACGGCTGGCGCTGAGGGCTGCATTGCCTACGATGGCGAGCGTTATTACCGCCAACTGGCTAAACCGGTAACGGATATGAAGGACACCATGGGTGCGGGTGACTCGTTCCTCACCTCGTTTTTGATGTGCTATCTCGATTCCGCCAAGCGTGGTGAGGATGGCGCCGAGGCCATCGAGCGTGCGCTCGACTTTGCTGCCGGGTTTGCCTCGACCGTGTGCGGCATGGAAGGTTCTTGGGGCCACGGAGCGCCGATTTTCGAATAACTGAGTAGTCCCGGAGAGTAGAATTGTCGCCTCCCCGGGACCCTGTGGGCAAAAAATGCCAAATATGAGTACTGTCACTATTTTAGTAACAGCGAAATTAAGCTTTTGAGGGCCTAGCCGAGTGCTTGGGAACGATAAAAGCCTGTTTTAAACGGCTTTAGCCATGCTAAAACATCTAGATAATGAACGGCTGTGCATTATCTAGATGTTCATTTGTCGCAAAATAATGTTACAAGCATTGCAACAGTACTCATATTTGGTGTTTTTTGCCCACCGGGGTCAGCGGAAGTCAAATATGAAGCGCGAATTTTCCAAAACGATCGATTCGGCGCTCTCCACGACGCAGTTTTTAAGTTCGGCGATGTGCAGGGAGGCGCTTTTTAGCGATGTGATGAGCTGTCGCGCGCTTGCATCTGCTTGCGGTTCGGCTGGAGCGTCGGTTTCGAGCAGCAGACGGTCGAGTGGGATCTGTCGTGCGTATTCGCGTCCTCGTTTAGACGCGAGCATGCGTTCGTTGACGGAAAAATAGCAACCCGCATTGCGCGCGCGGACGAGTTCGTCCGAAGTACCGCTAAACCAGTGGAAGATGATGACGGGGGAGTTGGGGCTTGGGGTGAGTAATCCATATGACTCAAGGGCGTCCAGTACGGTTCCTGCCGAACGAGCAGCGTGAATTGATATCACGCGCCCGGCGAGAGGGTGCTGCACGAGTGCATCGCAGAGCCGGTCAAGTGCCTGTACTTGTAGCGGCTCGCTTCCGGCAAAACGAGCGGAAAAGTCGAGCCCGACCTCGCCGATCAAGCGTTCTTGTGCAGCGACTTCGCAAAGCAGATTGATTTCAGCGTTGCCACATCGTCCGTCGGCGAGCCACCAGGGATGGAGGCCGATGCC